>LNFE01000271.1 GCA_001464575.1 Acidobacteria bacterium Ga0077553
ATCGAGGGACAGAAAGAGCCGGCGATTATCTCGATGCTGGGCTTCCCCGGTCCCTTTGCGCAGTATCACGCCTCGAACGCCCAACCCCATTGGATTACCGAGATGATGGTCACGAAAAAGGAACCGTTCAACGCGGAGCGGCTGCTCCTCTCCACCGGGATCACGAACCACTACATGGAATCCAACTGGGAGAATGGCCGTTACTCCGCCGTGGGACGCCGCCTCGAGACGCCCGTCCTGAACATGCGCTACCGCTCGACCCGCGGACCGCAATTCAACACCGGGTCGCGGCCACCCGACGTCCCCTACCTACGGGGCTTTGAAAAATAGGTCCCGGCAGTGCGCCGGCGCCGATTCGAACAATATCCGCACCGGCCTCACCACCTCCCGGCCGGGGTCCGCAAGCCCGATTCGAGCGACGGCAGCGACCCGGCTAGCGTTCTGCGCGCGGTGATGGCGCAGCAGGAGTAGCGAGTTCGTGCGGCGACCAGCCGCCCACCGCCAGCGCTGGCAGCGGAACGCCGAGGTTCGCCAAATGCCTCCGTGCATCGCTATCGCCCTGGTTCCTCCCAATTCAGAACGATCGTACGCTGGGCCCCGTAAGCTGCCGGCCTAGCCGGATGATTCTGGTAGGTACGGCCGCGACTCGGTTCAGTTCGCTTCCCAGTTGTCGTTATTCGTGGTCCAGCGCCCATCGTTCAACTGCATCGTAAAGGTCTTCCGGACGGGCTTACCCGCCTTCGTCCCCGTCACGGTCAGCGTGGCTGTATCCGCGCCCTGCGTCGCCTCCACCACGACGATCCCCGTCGGTTCGTCCTCTTTCATCATCTTCACGAATTTCAACCCATCCGGCCCCTGAAAATCCTGCGGATACCGGGCCAGCTTTCGGATCGCCGCCACGTCGAGGGCCTGCACCGCCGCGCGCAGCGCCAGGTACGCTTGCACAGGGGCCAGCGAGTATACCCCGGCTGCTTTCTTCAGCACCCCCGTCTGTGGCGCCGGCGGTGCGCCAATGGACACGGCAAATCGACAATCGGCAGCCAGCCGCAGGTTCCCCCATCCCCCGCTCCGCCATCTTGCAGGTGCCGCCACGTGCTGCGCGATATGCGTCGTAAACTGCACCTGCTCCATCGTCCCCGCCAGACTGGCGCTCCCGCTCTGTTCCGAGTGAATCACGCCCAGCGAAAAGCTGCTCCGGTCGTTGTTGAACTCCATCGTGACCCCGTGAATCGGCCCCTGCTTCATCCCCGGCAGCAACCCTGTGGTCGATCGTAACTGCTCCGGCGAAAGCGCGGCATCGCTGAAGGCGACCCGAGTTACGTTTGCACGTGCCCCCGACTGGCTCGCCACCCGCACCCCAACGGCGTGTCGCAGCGGATACGCCTTGCCGTCCAATTGAATCGTTCCCGAGACGGAGTCGGCTAACAAGGGAGAAACGAGTAGGCTCAGCGAAGATACTAAACGGAACAGCGAGAAAGGATCGCGCATAAGTCCAGTGATGATAGTCGAACCAATCCGCTCCCGTCGCACTCCCGCTCCACCGGTCGCCGAACCGCCGTTCCAGGTTTTCGTCACGCCTCCGCCACGGCGAGCCGCTAATACTAAACGGGATGAGTGCGATCAACCCCCTGCCGACGTCGCCGCCTGATTGTCCACCTCATTAGGTTGCCAACACGCCCCATTTCCGCCACAGCAGAGTTTTCCAGAGATGGCACAGCTTCCATGGAAACAATCGCAAACAAGAAAGCACTAACGACTTCCGGCTTTCACGCCACCCGCACAGTTAGCAGACAGTCCGCCCCACATCCGGCCGATCCGCCGTCGGGTCTGGTCAGAACGACGACAGTAGCCGTAGCGTTCAGAAAGGCATCAATCCCCCAACGGATTCCACACTGGACGCAAGTCCAACACGAACCCAGCCGTCAGGCCTTCCCCCTCCGGCTGATCAACACCAGCCCGGACTTCGACATCCTGCCCCGGTCGATACATCGCAACCGTCCGGCTCTGCGGATCAATCAGCCAACCCGACTGTGCGCCATTGTTCAAATACTCCGGCATCTTTTTCTGCAGCGGTTTCAAACGGTCTGTCTCAGAACAAAGTTCAATCACAAAGTCGGGACACAAATGCCAATAACCGACCCCGTCCTCACTAGCGGCTTGGCGAACCCGGCTCTTCAGCGTCCAGGAGGCATCGGGCGAGCGCCGCGAACCATCGGGCAAAACAAAGCCACCCGGCGAATCACACGCAATCCCGCGGCCATCTTGTTCGCTCCAGGCGTCGAGGTACCGGCAAACCCTCGCACTCCGGACAGCCGTCAAAGAAGAACCACGAGCCAGGATGAGAACTTCACCCTCCGCCGTCATTTCAAAATCGAGATCGGGGTGCTCCGCGCAAAAAGCAGCAAACTCCTCGTCCGTCATCGGCCCTGCCGTAAAGCTGGCCGGCCGTTGCCCATCTTGAATCACGAACGGCACGCTCTCAGCTTATCGCAGCGGATTCCCGGCTTTCGCACCGCCCAATCTCGTTACACTTTCACCAGGCGGGCTTGAACTCATCCCCCTTGGTAACGGTACCCAACCCGCCCGCATCTCACCGCTTGAGCCCCATGCCACTCCCCTTCCGTCCGTCGAGCCCTCGCCCTAGCCATCCATGAACGCCGTCCTCATCCTGAATCCGGGCTCCGGAACTCTCAGCTCCCCGCAGAATCGCGAACTCCTCCTCGCCGCCCTCCAGGACGCTGGCATCGAAGCCCCCGTCATCACCGTCGCCAACGGCCTCAACCTCGAAGCCGCACTCCGCCCCCATCTCGAAAACGGTTGCCCCACCGTCATCGCCGCCGGCGGCGACGGTACCATCAACGCCGTGGCCTCCCTCCTGGTCGGTACCTCCGTCCGCCTCGGCGTCATCCCCGGCGGAACCTTGAACCATTTCTCCAGCGACCTCGGCATCCCCACAGACCTCACCGCCGCGGTCCAAACACTAAAAACCGGCATCACCCAATCCGTCGATGTCGGCGCCGTCAACGGCCGCATCTTCCTCAACAATTCCGGCCTCGGCCTCTACCCTGAAATGGTCATGAAGCGGGAAGAGATCCGAAAACACGGCTTTCAAAAAGCCACCGCCCTCCTCATCGCCTCGGCCCTCACCCTCCTCCGCTTCCCCCTCCTCCGCGTCCGCCTCGCCGTCAATGGCCAGGCCCTCCAACGCTTCACCCCGTTCGTCTTCGTCGGCAACAACGCCTATCAGGTCGACGGCCTCCAATTCGGCGTCCGCTCCCGCCTCGACCAAGGCCAGCTCTGCGTCTGGGTCGCGCGCCGCACCCGCCGCTTCGGCCTGCTCCGGGCCGTCATCAAAATGGCCTTCCAAGGGCTCAGTGGCGTGCGCGAACTCGACGTGTTGACCACCACCGCTGCCACCATCTCCCCCCGCCGCAGGTTCGTTCCCGTTTCGCTCGACGGCGAAGTCGTCAAGCTCCGCACCCCGCTCCAATACGAGATACGCCCCGGCGCCCTCCGCGTCATCATCCCCGCCCCCAGCGAGCCCGCATGAGCCGCATCATCCTCCATCTCTCCGACCTCCACTTCGGACGCATCGCCCCCGGCTTACCCGAAGCGCTCCTCGCCGCCGCACACCACATCGTGCCAGATCTCGTCGTCGTCTCCGGCGACCTCACCCAGCGGGCCAAAACAATCGAGTTTCAACAAGCCCGCGCCTTCCTCGACCAGCTCCCCTATCCCCGCCTGGTCGTACCCGGCAACCACGACGTCCCCCTGCACAACCTCTACGCCCGCTTCGTCCACCGTCTCCGCCGCTTTCAAACCCACATCACCGCCGACCTCGAACCCGTCCACGAAGACCCCGAAATAGCCGTCTTCGGCGTCAACACCGCCCGCTCCTCCACTTGGAAAGGCGGCCGCATCAACAGCCGGCAGATCGATACGCTCCGCGCCCGCCTCGCCGCCACCAACCCCGACGTTGCGCGCATCATCGTCACCCACCATCCCTTCGAAGTGCCGCCCGGCTTCCACCACCGCGAGCTCCTCGGCTCCGCCCGCGCCGCCCTCGAACAATGGACCGAATCAGGCGCGGACCTCCTCCTCTGCGGCCATCTCCACATTGGCGACTCCACCACCACCCTCCACCGCTACAGTCACGTCGGCTGGCACGCCATCGTCGTCACCGCCGGCACGGCCACCTCGACGCGTGGCCGCGGCGCCCCCAACTCATTCAACGTCATTCGCCTCGAAGGCCGCCAGACCATCGCCGTCGCCAAGTGGACCTGGAACGAAACCACCGGCCAATTTCACGAACTCTCCGCCGCCCAGTTCGCCCGCACCCCGGCCGGCTGGGCCCCGCTAGGCGGCACCCTTTAGACGCCCTCTCGCGAACCGGGTCAGCTGCTGAATCGCAGACAGACGGTTCCCCCAAACTTCGCTCGGGCGTCTGGCAAAAGCACGGACGGCAATGGGCTAGGGCTGCATAAGATGAGTCAACAAGTCGTGCGGTTTGACAACCCGCAAATCATATATCATTGGTGCAAAGGATATCGGCGTTTCCATCAATCGCGGTACGAAGAACCGTCCAGTCATCCCGATCTGTAAGCGGAATCTCCACCGGCGGGCCGAGGTCTACCAACTCAGCTACGTCTATGAGCAGCTCAAGGTATGTGCGAATCTGTAAATCCGTCAGCCCGTAAAGTTGACGGATTCGTGGATAGTGGAGAACCTCTTCTAACTCGTAACGAATCGTTTGCGACAGGACGAGACGGTGACTTTCGCGCAGAATCTTGACGAGAAGCTGCCGCCCATCACCTGCGCCTGGCTATGTCCGCTGACCAGGACGTTCGTATCGAGAGTGATCCTCAACGATGCGGCAGATAGCCAGGCCGAACCTTTCGCATGGCTGCATCAATGGCCGAGTCAATTTCGCTTTGGGCGATAGCGGGATGCTGCTCGTCAATCTCTGTGAAATACCGTTCCAGTCGATCGGCGGCCTCGTCCGCGGCTTGAGCATTCGCACCTTCCTTCTCAAAATGAATCGGGCGAATGCTAACGCTCTCGCCTTCGGCCAAAGGCCGGCCAATCAGGGACTCCACCACTGCCCGCGCGTCCATCGGTAAATCACTGACTTTATGCAACATTGCAGACATTCCACCGAATCATTCAACGTACGCCGCGGCCACGCCGGTGTCAACGTACCCGTACTGCATCGCACGCCCCCTCATCGTGCCCAACCCTAGAAGCCGGCATGAGCCGCTTCACCCTCGCCTCTCCGGCATCCGTTTCGGACGCATGGCCTAGCCTTGCCCGAAGCGCTACAAGAAGACGGCCATAATCGAGGCACGCCAAATGTGGCTCGAACGAAAACACCGGTCAGTTTGCCGATCTCTCCGCCGCCTAATTCGTCCGCGCCACCGCCCTCAGTTCGCTTCCCAGTTGTCGTTGTTCGTCGTCCAGCGCCCATCCTTCAACTGCATCGTAAAGCTCTTCCGAATCGCCTTCCCCTCCCGCATCCCCGTCACGGTCAGCGTCGCCGAATCGGCGCCCTGCGTCGCCTCCACCACCACGATTCCGGTCGGTTCGTCTTCCTTCATCATCTTGGCGAACTTCAACCCGTCCGGCCCCTGAAAATCCTGCGGATACCGCGCCAGCTTCTGAATCGCCGCCACGTCCAGCGCCTGCACCGCCTTCCGCATCGCTAGGTACGCCTGCACACTAGCCAGCGACTGCACCGCCGCGCCTTTCTTCGCCACTCCCGTTTGCGGCGCCGCCGCTGGCCCAATCGACACTACAAATTGAAAATCGGCCGCCAGCCGCAAATTGCCCATCCGCCGCTCCGCCATCTTGCACGTGCCCGCCACCTGCTGCGCCGTATGCGTTGTGAACTGCACCTGCTCCATCGTCCCCGCCAAGCTGGCGCCCCCGTTCTGTTCGGAGTGGATTACGCTCAGCGAAAAGCTGCTCCGGTCGTCGCTGAACTCCATGGTCAGCCCGTGAATCGGCCCCTCCTTCGTCCGCATTAGCAGCCCCGTGGCCGACCGCAACTGCTCCGGCGAAACCACGGCATCGCTGAACGCCACCCGGGTCACCAACCCACCCGCCCCCAGCGAATTCGCCACCCGAACGCCTACGGCGTACCGCAGCGGATAGCTCTTACCATCCAGTTGAATCGTTCCGGAAACGGAATCAGCGAGCAGCGGACTCACGAGAAAGGACAACGCCGCTAGCCAGGGAAACACGAAAAGAGGGTGTCGCATAGGTGCAAACATAATAGCCGAGCCGCGCCCCCCACCTACCGGTACCCGAACCACCGCCCGACGACAACCCGGGGATCAACGAATTCCGCAACAACTCACCGGTATGCCCGCCGCCTTCGCGCCGGGAGAGGCAGACCACCGGCCGGAAGCCATGACGGCACCGGGCTGGCCGCGCGCTGCGAACGAACGCAGTGCCAGCGCTGGCCCCAATGTGCCGGAACAGCTTTCTCGCAAACACCACCAATGGGGAATCCCGCCTCGCCTACACAGGCTCCGTAGACGAACCGGAGCCAAGTCCGATCGACGACCCGGGCCCCCGTCGTCAGAAGATCAAGGTGAAGCTAGCCGACGGCAAAGCCCGCGCCATCCAGCACATGATGGTGACCAGTTTCTGGCATCCCGACGGAACCCCGATGTCGGCGCAGCAATTCATGGAGATGCTCTTCGGCAAGCTACCAGATTTCTTCAAGGATGAAGACGAGTTGCGAGCTATCTGGAGCGCGCCGGACACGCGAATCAAGCTCCTCCAGGGACTCGCCGAGAAAGGTTTCGGCCCGGAACAATTGGCGGAGATGCAGAAGTTGATTGACGCCGAGAAGAGCGACCTTTTCGACGTCCTGGCCCACGTGGCCTACGCCACCGCCCTGGTAACCCGGGAGGAGCGGGCCGTCAGCGCCAAAGTAGCCATCACGAGCCATTTCAACAGCAAGCAGCAGGCCTTCCTCGAATTTGTCCTCGCCCAGTACATCAAGGTCGGCGTAGGTGAGCTGGATCAGGCAAAGCTCTCGCCACTATTGAAGCTGAAATACAACAACGCCATCGCCGACGCAGTAGCCGACCTAGGCCGACCCGAAGAGATCGGCCAAGTCTTCTCCGGATTCCAAAAGTACCTCTACCAGCCCGACGGTCGGGCAAACCTCTAACAACGGACGAGTTGAGGTTCAAGGCCGACATCCTCTCCGCGTGGCATGGAAGAACGCGCAGGCCTAAGCGAGCCTAAGTGCTAGGCAGAAAAGCACTTCGGATAGGTTGTGGATTTAATGTTCAAAACCACAATTAGTTGTTGACCTTAGGTGAAACACCACTGTATTCTGTAGATCGGTAGCGCGAAACGCCCGTTTCGCTTGTGTCGCTCACTCTTTCCCGGACCCCGTCGTTGCCCAACGATGAGCCGGGAATTTCTGTTTGCAATCACAAGGGAAACAGTATGTCGCGCAACCGTTTTTTGACTCAGAATTTTCACAATTGTAATGTTCGCGCGGACCGACTCACCAAGGCGGTTCCGAAGCCAGCCAGTCAACGACTCGACTCACTTAGTGAGCGCGTTAGCTACAAGGCGTTCGGAAAAGCGGGGTGGCAGGTGAACCGATCTCTGCCCATTCAAGTGCAGTCTTGCGGCATCGTCAGGGCCGCAAGAAAAGAGGGCTTTTTTAATAACCAAGTTTCAATCGTGACTGAAGCCTTAGGTTCCAGCCTAAGGCTTCAGGGTGGCAGTATGCCTGTCGGCCACTGCGGTATGCAGCAAACGCAGCTTCAAGCTTATGTCAGCTTGAGGTCTCCTGCAAGACCCCGCGAATCCCAAAGGACAGGCTCCAACCAAGCTCGAAGACAAAACCCGAGCAAACCATAGGAGCTTAAATGCCAAGAGCATTGCATGTTGTACCAAGGGACGGCGATTGGGCCGTATTGCGGGAAGGCGCTCAACGCGATTCTTCTCACCACGCCACCCAAGCGGCAGCCATCGAGGCTGCCAGATTCACCGCTACGCGCGAAAGAACGGAGCTGTTCGTCCACGGACGCAACGGCCAAATTCGTCAGCGCAATTCATTTGGGAACGATCCGTTCCCACCAAAAGGCTAAAGAGGAGCTATCGACTATGACAACTTTACAAATTTCGAAAATTAAGCCAAATCCCTCCGGCAAAGACCGGAGCCGATCGGGCTCCACCGCGGCAGGCCAGCTAGCTGCTGAATGGGTGGACATCAAGAATGTCGGTTGGTCGCCGGTCAGAATGGACGGGCTGGCACTCTATCACAAGGCGTATATGGAGGGCGCCGCACAACCGCATTGGGACAAGATCATGAGCTTTGCCTGTACCCTACCGGCAGGCTGCACGCTTCGGGTGCATTCCGGCTGGGGGCCCGACAGCAGCATTCGCATCGAGGATCGCATCGGAGCGGATATCCATGTCTTTACCTTTCGGGACTATGTGTGGAACAACAACCAGGGCGATAGTCCGACCCTGTTTAGCCCTGTTCTCGATCAGAACATTGATCAGGCGTTTTACGACCCATTTCCACCTGAAGGCGATGTGTTGATTCGATCCGGCAGTAAGTTGGTACCCGTGAGCGTTCCCGCCTGGCTCCGATAGGGGTGTGAGCGTTCAGCTCTTGCGTTTGATGGGCCAGCTCCGGCCCGTGCCTCTTGGGTGCGGGCCGGGGTGACCCAGTCCGTCGATGTCGGTGCCGTGAACGGCATACTCCACTTCATTCGAACGAAGGAACAGCCACGCGCCCTCCCTTTGGCCGTCGGTGGGTCCTAACCAGTCGTTGGGTCCTAACCAAGAGATGGCTCCTGCATTGCAGTGCGGGACGGAAGGGCGGCCAAACACTGCGGGAGCTTGCTGTCCGATGACAGACGGGGAATCTCGTAGACTAAAGTGGTGACGATTCGCGTCGAAGCCATTTACGACAACGGCGTCCTTCGCCCGGTCGAGCCGATCCCGGTGGATGACCAAGCACGCGTGACGTTGACGCTGGAGGCCCCCGCGCCGACCGCGCCCGAACCGGCTTCGCCTCGCCGGGCCAGACGCTCCATTGAAGAGATCCAGGCGCGGTGGAAGGATGTGCCGGGATCTTTCGCCGACCTGATCATCGAGGAGCGCGGAGAGTACTAAGCGGTGCTCTACTTCTTCGATTCGAGTGCCTTGGCGAAACTCTTCCACCAGGAGCCGGGCTCCTCAACCGTGACGGCGATTTTCGCCGAGCAAGATAAGGAGATTTACGTTTCGCGGCTGGCACGGATCGAGCTCACCTCGGTGGCCGCCATCAAGGTGCGGACGGGTGCGATGACACCGTCCGACGCCGTCGAATTCTTGGCCGATGTCGAAGACACTGCCGAGTCCCAGCAGTTCCTCGTGCAGCCGTTGGTGGAGGCGGACTACACTCGCGCACAGCAATTGCTTACGCGCTACGCTCCGCAGAATCGCCTTCGCACTCTGGATGCGCTTGATCTGGCATCCGCCATGCGCCTTCGCACGACCTTTGGCGTAGACTATTTCGTCACCGCAGACCTCCACCTGGCCCAGGTGGCCGCACTGGAAGGATTCAAAACCATCATCCCCGGTTAGCTTCCCTATCACCAGGCGCATCGCCAACTGGACCGATCGCGGACCGCCGATAGGGTATCGCGCGGTCTTGGTGGCCATCTCTCCCAACCGTTCCCCGCCATCTCCACGGGCTACCGGATACTCCGCGCCGACAATCAACTCCAAATCGATCTCACGAGCTAAGCTCATGGCATCCCATCATGCAACCGGCTCCGCAGCCAAGCGGCGAAGGTTGAAATCAACGGCCGAACGATCGTGGTCGCTTCCCTGGTTGATATCATCAAAAGTAAGCGGGCAGCAAATCGCCCTCAAGACGTTGCGGTACTCGATGTCCTCGAGCAAACTCTCCAAGAAAAAGACGCCCCGCCAGCCAACCCAACGGGAGTTAGTCCTCGCCGCGATGCGCCAAGCAAGTGACGAAGAGCTCACCGCCATGATCCGCCGCCAGCTCGCGCTTCCCATGAACAAGCGGACCAACTTCCTGCGCCTCCGCCTCCCCGACGGCGGCTCCTGCCTCTGATCGCCCGCCAGCGAAGAACTATGCTATGCCCCATCGATCGGGTCTGCCGCTCCAAAGCCCATGCGGCTCACTGGAGTGGCACGTCAACCGCCTAGGCTGCACGAATTTTGGGGACCTCCAGCACTCCCACACCGAAACGGAAAAGTAAATCCCTATTTATCAATTACTTACTGACGCTAGCCGCGAAATTGCAGAATAACGCGCGCGCATTCACAAGGTAAAAAATAAACTGCATCCCCTTCATTCCATTACCCTTAACCCCACTTTTCGCCCCCTCCCCACCCCCGGGAATTTGGTCCCCCGCTGCTACACTCCAATCAGAAAGTGAAAACAACGCCCTGACCGGCATCCCCAGTCAGGGCGTTTTCTTTTTCCCCAGGAGAATTTCCATGCCCAACCAGCTATCCCCCGAAGAGAAAAAGGCCCGCCGCGCCGAAACCAACCGTCAAAACGCCAAGAAAAGCACCGGCCCCAAAACCGAAGCCGGCAAAGCCGTCTCCCGCCTCAACGGCCTCAAAAACGGCACCCGCGCCATCGTCATCAACCTCAGCCATGCGCCCGGCCTCGCTCTGCTCACCGACGACGACACCGCCGAGTACCAAGCCATGGTCGCCGAATACCAGCGCACTTTGGCCCCCAGAAACCGCCTCGAAGCCGGCATCATCCAGCGCATCATCGACGCCCAATGGCGCCTGCTCCGCAACTCCCGCCTGCAAAGCCTCGAAATGGAAACCGCCCTCGACGAAGCCCGCGAAGACGAACACCCCGGCCTTCCGCCCGCCGCCGCCGCCGAAATGCAAGCCGCGGCCGCCAATCGCACTTGCATCGACACGAAGTACATCCGCCACCTCCAGCGCGAGGAAGGCTCGCTCATGCGCCTCATCAATGCCAGCCACCGCGAACTGCAAAATGTCCGCAAACTGAACCCGTCGCCGGCGCCGCCCGTCCGGCCTCGCCTCGAATACACCGGCGAAAAACAGTGCATTCTCGATCGCGCCATGGCCGAACCAGAAATTTCCAGCGACCCGCAACCCGTTGCAAATACAACGGAAACTGCCCCGGTAGCCAACGACCGAAGCCAACCTGAACCCGGCTGGAACTACACCATCCAGCCACTCGCCAAGCCCAAAACCTTCGCCGCCGGCGCCCAAGGAGGCTCCTATGTGGGATTGGAGCCCGTCTAA
>LNFE01000272.1 GCA_001464575.1 Acidobacteria bacterium Ga0077553
TGCCGGGCGTAACCATAATAAGGCAGCACGGCGGTAATGCGGTCGGCTGAAGCGCGCTTCAATGCGTCGATCATCAGCAGCAGTTCCATCAGGTACCGGTCAACCGGGTTGCAGGTGGGCTGCACGACGAAAACGTCAGCCCCGCGCACATTTTCTTTAATCTGCAGGTAGATTTCACCGTCCGCGAAGGCGCGCACCGGGGCGATACCGAGTTCGGTACCAAGGCACTCGCAGATTTCCGCCGCCAGGGCGGGGTGTGCGTTGCCGGTGAATATCTTGAGTCTGTCGAATCTCATCGCGCGTACCGGCTTCGGGGCGGCCATTGTTTCGCGTCCGTATGTTCTTTGAGGGCTTGCCACCAGGAGGTTTGGTACCGTCGGCGCGACAAGGTCTTTGCCACGTAGACACGCGATGAGCCGAACCGGCCCGCCGCGGTCTTTACCTGCTCCGGGGTGCGGAAGATTCCGAAAAGAGCCGCACCACTGCCGCTCATGCGGGCGGGGGCTGCTCCCAGTTTCTTCAGTTGTTTGAGGGTGGACTCGAGCTGTGGGTGATTGGGGAAAACTACCCGTTCGAAATCGTTCTCGCTGCTGCTCCCAGCGGCGCCCGGAGACAGGGATTCCCCGTGCTCCCAAACACGCGCCTGGAAACTACCAATGTAGCGGGCTACCTCGGCCTCTGTCAATTTTCCATTACCGGCGCGGTCGAAGGCGCGATAAGCCTCCGGGGTCGAAACGTGAATGGGGGGCGCGACAATCAGAAGATTTTCCGCCGGCGTTTCGGGTAGGGGATAGAGCTCCGTACCCCGGCCGAGGCCCAGCGCTCTACCGCCGTACAGGAAAAAAGGCACATCGCTGCCGAGGCCGGCCGCGATCTCCTGCGCCTGAGCCGGCTTGAGCGGCTTTCCCGTAAGAACCGGTAGCGTTAACAAAACCGCGGCGGCGTCGGTGGACCCCCCGCCCAGCCCCCCGCCCATTGGGATGCGCTTGATCAACTTACAATGCAGATGGCCCTTGGCCCCGGTAGCGGCCAACACGGCCCGTGCCGCCCGCAGAACCAAGTTGTCCGGGATGTCGACCTCTGCCTCTAGCGTCGGCTCGACGGCCTTACCGGGGGTAAAGAACAGCTCCAGGCTATCGTGCAACGATACGGTATGAAAGACGGTGCGCAGCTCATGGAAGCCGTCTGCGCCCCGATTGAGAACGGTCAGTTCCCGATTGATCTTGGCGTAACACGGGACGCGAACGGTACGAGTTTCGGCCACGACGACCTTTTAGTAATGCAGCAGGGAATGGATAGGCCGTCCCCCGAGCTTCCGGCGACCGTCGAGAAAATCGAGCTCGATGACGAATGAGAGCGCCGCCACGGTGCCCCCAAGCTGTTCCACCAGGGAGGCTACCGCCGCTGCGGTTCCGCCGGTGGCCAGAACATCGTCAACAATCAGCACCCGCTGGCCCGGCTGGATAGCGTCCTGATGAATCTCCAGCTTATCGGTGCCGTACTCCAAAGCGTACTCCACCGACTGCACCGCGGCAGGCAGCTTCTTCGGCTTGCGGACCGGCACGAAACCCTTACCCAGCGAGTGCGCGACGGTCGGCGCAAAGAAGAAGCCGCGCGCTTCGATACCGATAATGACATCGACATCTTCCGGACGAATGGCCGACGTCAGGCCTTGAATCACCTGCGCGAATCCAGCGCCGTCCTTCATTAAGGTCGTAATGTCGTAGAAAAGGATACCTGGCTTGGGCCAGTCCGGAATCTCCCGGATCATTTGTTTAAGGTCGAGCATGGGTGCAGTGCACTATTCTAACAGTCACCGCCAAAACCGTAACCTCTCGCTACGAACTACCACCCGGCACAACCAGTACGGCCTTGAGCCCTGCCAATCCAAGCAGCCCCCGGATGGAGGCCTCCGCGTTCCGCTCCGCCTGCCCGAGTATCCCCATGTCGATCGCCGCCTTGTTGATCGACTCCAACCCCGTCCGTCTCGCGCGCTGCTCCAAGTCCAAGCTGTACGGCACCCACGGCGTCCACCACGTCTTTGACCGGTCCCAGACCTTCGTTTCCGCCTCATCGATCGTGACATTCAGGATCTTGGCCGGAGGCAGCCGCAGCACCACCGTTCCATCGGGCCGAACCGTCACGTCTTCCTCTCGCAGGCTCGCCAGATCAATACCCGCCTGCACGCTGGCCTGAATGATGAGCAGAATCGCCTCGCTGCCCACCGGCTGCTTCTGCTCGGTAAGTCCGACCACCTTCTGAACCGTGTATTTCACCGTGGCAAGCTGGTTCAACTGCTGCACCTGCAGCAGGATCGAGGGAGGATCCACCCGCGGCCGGCCAGGCCGCTCCCGGTACCAAAACACCGCCAGCACCATCAAAAGCCCAACAACAGTTCCGGCCGTGCGCAGCTTCGGCATGAGTACCACGCTAGCATGGCGGATGCGCCCATCCTTCGGTGATAGACTTCCCCCATGACGCGCTTCGCCGCCTTCCTGATAGCCACCCTGGCATTCGGCGCTGATCCGTTCCTCGATTCCGTCAAGCCTGTATTGCAGGCCCACTGCGCCTCCTGCCATGGCGCGAAGTCGCCTGCTGGCGGCCTGTCGATTCCTGCCGTGCTGACCGTGCCGGGTAGCGAGACCCTCCGTCAACGCGAGACCTGGGAGCGCATCGCCGCGAAAATTCGCGCCGGAGAAATGCCGCCTCCAGGTGCGCCACGCCCCAGCGAAGACAAGCTCCAGGCCGTCGTCCGCTGGGTCGATTCGTCCTACGAAGCCATCGACCGGAGCCGCCCCGCCGACCCCGGCCGCGTCACCGCGCGGCGGTTGAACCGCTTCGAGTACGCCAACTCCGTCCGCGATCTCCTGGGCCTCGACCTGAACCCCGGCGAAGACTTCCCCGCCGACCCCTACGGCTACGGCTTTGACAATATCGGCGATGTCCTCTCCATCAACTCGGGTCTGACCGATCAATACCTCAAAGCCGCCGAGCGGGTGGCCCACGCCGCTGTCCCTATTCCCGGAGAGACCGTGCCCGCCACCATGCACCGCTACCTGGCCGAGCGCATGGGACAGGACCGGCAACTGCGCCTGACCGTTGACCACGTCTTCCCCATCGAAGGCCTGTACACCCTGCGCGCCGCTTTCTACCAAGCGCTGAAGGACGGAACTCGCGTCCGCCTGCGCATGACCGTCGATGGCAAGCCAGCCGCCGAAGGGGAGCTCCGCTTCTACTACCAGATCGATCGCGGCCTCAACGCCCCGGGCGTGCGAGTGCCCGCCGGCCGCCACCGGGTGGAGGCGGCAATCGAAGTCCTCCCGGAGCCCCCCTACAAAGGCGCCCCGCCGTATCTCGAATCGATCGAAGTGTACGGGCCGCTGCCGGAAGGCCAGACGCCGGACCGCCGATTCTTTACCTGCGGCCAAGAGGCGGGCCAACAGAACGCCGACTGTGCCCGGCAGATTCTGGCGCCCCTCGCCCGACGGGCGTGGCGCCGGCCGGTGACCGGGTCAGAGATGGACGGCCTGCTCGGGTTGGCCGCTCGCGAGCAAACGCGCACCGGTTCGTTTGCAGAGGCCATGCGGAGTTCGCTCATGGCGATTCTGGTGTCGCCGCACTTTCTCTTCCGCGTGGAAAGGGATCGCGGCGCGGGGACCCACGCCATCTCCTCTCACGAACTAGCCACCCGGCTCTCCTACTTCCTCTGGGGAAGCCTGCCGGACGAAGAGCTGGCCGGACTGGCCGACTCCGGCAAGCTCGATTCGGTGGTGAAGGAACAGACGCTGCGAATGCTCCGCAACCCCCGTTCCGCTGCCTTCATTGAAAGCTTCGCCGGGCAGTGGCTGCAGACCCGGAACCTCTCCGTGCTGAAGCCCGACGCCAAGCTGTTTCCGTCGTTCACGGGCGAGTTGGCCGCAGCCATGCGGACGGAAACGGAGCTATTCTTCGCCGAAATCCTCAAGGAAAATCGCTCGATCCTGGATTTCCTCGATGCGCCCTTCACGTATGTGAACGGGAGCCTGGCCAAACACTATGGCATCGCCGGGGTGACGGGCGATCAGTTCCGCCGGGTGGATCTCGACGGCGTCCAACGCGGCGGCGTCCTCACGCAAGGTAGCGTCCTGACGGTATCGTCCTATCCCACGCGGACAAGCCCGGTGATCCGCGGGAAATGGATTCTCGATAACCTGCTGAACCAGCCACCTCCGCCACCCCCGCCGAACGTACCGGCTCTCGAAGAGAAGGCTGCGGCCAGCGGCGGCTCCATGCGGCAACAGCTCGAAAGGCACCGGACGAATACGGCTTGTGCCGCCTGTCACGCCCGCATGGACCCGCTCGGCTTTGGTCTTGAAAACTACGACGCCATCGGCCGCTGGCGCGAGGAAGACAGCTCCGGCGAACTGCCCGGCGGCGTCCGTTTCTCCACGCCCGCCGAAATGAAGAAGATCTTAAAGGCCGATCCCGGCGTCTTCGCGCGGGCCCTGACGGAAAAGATGTTGACGTACGCGCTAGGCCGCGGAGTGGAACTGCGCGATCGCGCCGCGGTTCGGAAGATTGTGGACCGCCTGCAAGCCAACGGGTATCGCATGCAGGAATTGATTCTGGGAATCGTCGACAGCGAGCCGTTCCAGAAACGGCGCGGCGAGGGAGGCGTGGAGTGAAACTATCGAGACGTCATTTGCTCAGAGGCGCCGGGGCGGCCATCGGCTTGCCGTGGCTCGAAGCCATGGCTGCGCCGGCCGCCATGCCGAAGCGGCTCATCGTGGTCTACGCGCCCAGCGGGAAGATCATGCCGCACTGGACGCCCACCACAACCGGGACGGGCTTCGCCTTTCCCCGCACCCTGGCCCCACTCGAAAAGCACCGTTCCCGCATCAGCGTGCTCAGCGGCCTGGCCGCCAACCAGGGCAACGCGCTCGGGGACGGCGCCGGCGATCACGCCCGCGCCGCTTCGAGCTACCTGACCGGGGTGCATCCGCGAAAAACCGAGGGCGCGGACATCCGTTGCGGGGTTTCGATGGACCAGATCGCTGCCACCCACTTTGCCAAAACAACGCGGATCCCCTCGCTTGAAATCACCTGCGAAGATAGCCGCCAGGTGGGCTCCTGCGATAGCTACAGTTGCGTCTACCAGAGCATCTCCTGGAAGTCTGAAACGCAGCCCCTGCCGCCGGAGATGAATCCGCGCACCGTGTTTGAGCGTCTTTTCGGCGACGCCAGCCTGACCCCGGGCCAGCGCGCGGCGCGGCGTAGCGTGTTGGATCTGACCCGCACCGAAACCGCCCGCTTGTCCCGCGATCTTGGGTCGACCGACAAGCGAAAGCTGGACGAGTACCTCACCGCCATCCGCGAAGTGGAAACCCGCATGGAGAAGGCCGGGCCCAGCATTGGCACCGCCGCGCCGGCGGGCATCCCCACCAGTTACCGGGAACACGCCCGGCTCCTGTTCGATCTCTCGGCGTTGGCCTTCGCCTCAGGCTCCACCCGGATGATCACCTTCATGCTGGCGCGCGAGGGAGGTTTGCGCACATACCCGGAGGCCGGCGTACCGGAAGCGCATCACTCGTGTACGCACCACCGCGGTGACCCGGAATTGATCGAGAAGGTAGCCAGGATCAACGCCTTCCATGTGGAGCAGTTCGCCTACTTCCTCGACAAGCTCCACGCGACGCCGGACGGCGAGGGCACGCTGCTCGACCACACCCTGGCGCTGTACGGCGCGTCCATCGGCGACCCGAACGCCCACGACCACAACAACCTGCCGACGCTGGTGGCCGGAGCGAAGCTCGGCGGCGGCCGGCATATCGTTTTCGGGAAGAATACCCCGGTGGCCAATCTTCATCTGTCGTTGCTCGACTTGGCGGGTGTCCCGGTGGATCGTCTGGGCGATGCGACGGGGCGGCTGGATTATCTGACGGGCTTGGCGTAGGGATTATGGCGTGTCCCAGTCGAGACGTCGCATGCGGGTCAGGTCCACGGCGGAAATCTCGGCTTCTTCCCCGCGGTCTGGCGCGGCCATGTAGCCAGCGAAGAAACAGACCGTCCACTGCGCGCCATCCGGACCGGTGCGATAGAACTCCGTGGCGGCCATCACCGTGCCGCGCTGGCCCTGATAGTCGAAGTTCAACTCGCCAGCATGGATCTGGGCATTCATCGCATTGCCGTAGCGGTAGCGGACGGCGGCCAACTGGCTGGCCCAGTCCGGCCGCGGCCGCATCTGGAGCACCCGCGCGCCTTGCCAGCGAGAGGGCAGCCAGTACTGGGCGAACTGCTCACCGGGTAGATAGCGGAGAACCCGCATGGGATGAATTCCGGACGGGTCGTACACCGCGCCTTCTCGAAAGGGAAGGGCGGGAGTGGGAACGGTGAAAACGCCGTGCGCCCGGTCGCCGAGGAACAGCGTGGCGGAGCGGTCCGGGGCCACGGCGCTCGACTCGAATCGAGGAGGCAGGGCGCCTTCCCGGAACACGCCCAGGCTGGATCTCCACCCGGCGGGGAACTGGAGGGAGTAAGCCTGCTCCTGCGGCTCGGTGAGCGCGGCATAGCGCAGTGCGGCATGGGAGCGCGGACTCCGATGACAGGAGAAGCTCTCAAGGACCTCCACGAGTTCGGGAAGGCGATCGGCAAACCGATGGGCAGGAGCGGCGGCCAAATAGAGCGTTGCCGCGCCACCGCGGATAGCGAGCAACAGTTGCGCGCGGTGTGCGCCGGCGAGGACGTGGGCCTGGGCGTCCACGCCGGACTGGCGCAGGCCCGCAAGCCGCGCCCCGGCGAGCCAGGAGAGCCGATTCTGCCCCACCAGATACCGTGGGGTGGAGGCTGCATCGGAGCCCGGGTGCGCGGTGACCGACTCAATGGCAATGAACTCGCTGCGGTCCGGAGCGTAGGCGCGGATCTTTCCCTCCGCACTCGTAACGAGCCAGTGGCCGGGATGCATCAGCGAAAACCCGTCCGGATGGTCTAGTTCGCCGGTTCGCCGCCAAGGCGGCCGGGAGGAAAAGGGAGAGAAGGATGAGTAAGCGCAAGGGAGCCTCCAAACCTGGATTGCGCATCCCTGGCGCGAACCACGTCAGCCTCCCGCAATCGCGCCCAGAACAATCAGCGGCTCACTTCCAGTGCAGACCGGCAGAGGCAGCGGACGATCCTCCGCTCCATGCGACCAATCCTCCGAGCACACAAAGAAGCGCAGGAAGGGCCGGCGCTCCCCGGTGACCGCATCCCGAATCGTGCCCAACAGCATGGGATGCCGCGCCTCCAAAGCATCCAACACCGTGCGGATGGTGACCGGCGCAGAGACGGCGAGCGAGACCTCGCCGTCCACGCGCGCCAGCGTCCGTAGATGCGCTGGCAGAATCACCCGGATCATGGCAGCGTCTGTACTTCAACCGAGAGTACCGGCGGCAGATCGTGCACAATGCACTGCCAGTCGTCGCCGCCGTTCGGCGAGACGTAAACTTGGCCACCCGATGTACCGAAGTAGATCCCGCACTCGTCGAGCCGGTCGACAGCCATTGCGTCGCGCAGAACATTCACGTAGCAGTCCGACTGCGGCAGGCCCTTTGTCAGCGCCTCCCATTCCATGCCGCCCGTGCGGCTGCGATAAACGCGCAGCTTGCCTTCGGGCGGAAAATGCTCCGAATCGCTTTTGATCGGGACAACATAAATCGTGTCCGGCTCATGGGCGTGAACAGCAATAGGGAATCCGAAATCCACTGGCAAGTTGCCGCTGACTTCGCGCCAGGAGTCGCCGGCATCGTCGCTGCGCATGACGTCCCAATGCTTCTGCATAAAGAGGACATTCGGGCGGCTCGGGTGCATCGCGATCCGGTGGACGCAGTGGCCCACTTCGGCCTCCTGCTCCGGGAGAAACTCGGAGCGCAGGCCTCGATTGATCGGCCGCCAGGTTTCGCCTCCGTCATCCGTTCGGAACGCACCGGCCGCCGAGATCGCCACGAAGATGCGCTGGGGATCGACGGCATCGAGCACGATGGTATGCAGACACATGCCTCCAGCGCCGGGCTGCCAGCGGGAACCGGTGCTGTGCTGGCGGAGTCCGGGCAGTTCGGTCCATGTTTTGGCGCCGTCCGTGGAACGGAAGATCGCCGCATCCTCTACCCCGGCGTAGACCGTATCGGGGTCATGAAGCGACGGCTCCAGATGCCAGACGCGCTTGAACTCCCACGGGTGCGGGGTGCCGTCGTACCACTGATGGGTGCCGGTTTCGCCTTCATAAACAAACTGATTGCCCATCGGCTCCCAAGTACGTCCGCCATCACCGGAGCGTTGAATGATCTGGCCGAACCAGCCGGAGGATTGCGATGCATAGAGCCGATTCGGATCGACCGGCGAGCCGGCCAGGTGATAGATCTCCCAGCCTCCAAAGTGCGGGCCGTCAACAGTCCATGCCTGGCGGTTGGCATCCGCGGTGAGCAGAAAGGCCCCTTTCTTCGTGCCGACCAGAACTCTGACTCCACTCATGATGAGCTCTCCTTTTCCGCGAGGTTATACGCAAAAGCCTCCCTCTTGCGGGGGAGGCTTTTGGATTGCGATGCATGAGGAGAGGTCTAGAAGTAATACTTCAGACCAAACTGCATGTTGCGGGGACCAACGCCGTTGCGGAGGCCCGTGATCTGGCCGAAGTTCACAGCACCGAAGGCGGTAGCCGGGTCGCCGAACATCGGGGTGTTGGTGAAGTTGGTCGCCTCGAGACGGATCTCGATGCGGTGGCCTTCTTTCACATAAATGCTCTTCAACATAGCCGCGTCCAGGGTTTTGATCCCCGGTCCACGGTAGTTAAGGTTGCGAGGCGCCGAGCCGGGCACGTCGGCCGCCGGCTGCGAGAATGCCGCCCGGTTGAAGTAATCGTTGATCCGGTTCTGAATCGGGCCCGAAGTGCTCGGATCGCCAATCAGATTCGGACGCTGCGTGCCGTCCCAAATCGCGCCACCGTTCTGAGTCACCTGCAGAGGCATACCGCTCTGCATGAGCAACATGCCGCTGACGTCCCATCCGCCAACAACCCAGTTGAGCACCCGATTCATGTTCGCGCCGAAAGCGCGGCCACGGCCGAAGGGCAGTTCATAGGAGCCGGTCATGACGAAGCGGTTGGCAACGTCATGCGAGGAGAGCGAACGCTCCCCGCGAAGGTCCCAAATATTCTGCAGCGCCGTCGAACCGCCCAGCCAGGAGACGTTGCCCGAGCTGTGCGAGACGTTGTCGATCATCTTCGACCAGGTGTAGTGGGTGAGCAGCGTCAACCCCTTGCTGAAGCGGCGTTCCAACTTGAGCTGGAGTGCATGGTAGTTGGAGTCGCCACGGGCGGGTTCCGCCGTGCCGACGCTCGTACCATCAAAGTGCGGCATGGGACGGAGCGTCCGGAAGCGGGTGACCTCCGGCCGGCTCAACAGCGAGCGCGAGTCCGTAATCTGTCCGAAGAACGGATTAGGCACCAGCGCGTTGAGAGCCGTGCGGCCCAGCGACCAGTAGGACGGGTCCAGGGGCGACAACGTCGTGATCGGCATGAAGAGGTGGGTACCCCGGCTGCCGGTGTAGTTAATTTCGAGCACCGACTGCTGCGGCAGTTCGCGCTGGATCGACAGGTTCCAGGAATGGTATTCCGGGTTCCGGTTATAGTCGCGGACAATGGTGCCCGTGCCGAAGCCGAGCAGGGTGTTGTCGCCCTGGGAGCGTCCCGGAGGCAGCAGCACGCCGTTCGGGAACGGGTTGTTGAGCTGGGTTGCCAACGTCGCGTTGCCATCCTGCGACCAGATGGACGGCGAGTTGATGGTGAAGCCGGTACCCGGACGGCCGAACACTGTAGCGCGGGAGAGCGTGTAGAAGAGGCCATAGCCCGAGCGGATAGCGGTCTTCGGATTCAACGCATAGGCGAAACCGATGCGTGGCTGCCAGTTGTTCATGTCGGCATCAAACGGCGACCGGTTGTTCTCGTCTACAAACTTGATGACACCGCGCGTATCGAAGCCAGGCGCACGGATCGACGACTGGGCATCGAGGTCCCAGTAGCTGTAGCGGTCCTGCGTCTCCCAGCGCGCCACGTCGAAGTCATAACGAACGCCGAGGTTGATCGTAAGCTTGTTAGTGATCTTCCAGTCGTCCTGGAGGTAGAAGCCCCAGTAGGCTGAGCGGGAGAACGCCTTCGGTTCAATGTGGTAGTTGCTGCCGGTGGTCCAGCCGAGGAACATCGACGCTAAGCCGTTGCCCTGATTGGCGGGGCAGGTGAAGCGATCCTGGCAGGTCGCGCCACGCGCGAAGCTGAAGTTACCCGACGGGAAGCCCGGCTGCAGGTAGTCAAGGCGGTTGTAACGGCGTTCGCCGCCCGCCTTAATGTTGTGGCCGCCAATCATCTTCGTCATCGAACCCGACCAATGGTGGACGGCTTCTTGACGGTCCATGATCCAGTAGCCCTCCGTACCGAACTCGCGGAAGCCTTCGGGGCCGAAGCGAGGGAACACCAGGTTGGTCGCGTTGTCCTTTATGTTAGAAGCGAAGCCAAGAGAAGTGGGATCAAACGTATCGAAGAACGGGTTGCGCCCGAAGTTTGAGTAGGTGTACCCGTAACGGAAAACGAACAACGTGGTGGCATTCGCGACATGCGTGAAGTCGCCGACCATAGACTGCGTCCGGGTGAAGCTGGGGCCGCCGGTGAAGTACGCCGGGTTGCCGTCGCCGAACAGGTTCGGGTTGGCGCCGTCGTTCATCTGTTTGCTCCAACGGCCGCTAAGACGGTTGTTCTGGTTGAAGTTGTGGTCCCCCTTGAGGGTGATCTGGTGGGAATTGCTGGTGTTGATGCCCTGATTGAACCAGTTGTTGGCGTTGGTGAACGCCGCACCCTGCTGATTCGGCTTCGGCAGGAACGACAACGCCTTCACTGCCAAAGGGTTCATCCGCGAAGCCGGAACGACGTTACCGGCAAGAGGCTGGCGCGAAATGACACCGGCGGCGTTCGTAATGGTGTTGAACGGATCAAAGATCTGCATCAACTGGCCCGATGCAGTAAACGTCTGCGAGAAGTCGCCGCGGAGTTGTTCCGCCGTCGGCAGGCTGGCCTGCTGGCTGGTGGGGCTCTCCTGGGCGGTGTACTCATAGGCACCGAAGAAAAACGTCTTGTTCTTGATCACCGGACCGCCGATCACGCCGCCATACTGATCCCGCCGGAATGCCGGGATGGCGCGGCCCGCGCGGTTCGAGAACCAGTCGTTGGCGTTCAGCGAGGCGTCCCGAAGGAAGTAGTAGCCGGTGCCGTGCAGGTCGTTGGTGCCCGAGCGAGTCACCATGTTTACAACGGCGCCGCCGGTTTGGCCGTATTCGGCCGAGAAGAAGTTGGTCTGCATCTTGAACTCCTGCACGGCATCAACCGACGGGGAGAACTTCAAGTCGGAGATGCCGGAGTTCTGTTCGACCGTGGTGACGGTCGCGCCGTCGAGCAGCACGTCCGAGGTCGAATTGCGCGAGCCATTCGCGCTGAAGTTGGTGTTGTTGTCGCCGCGGCGGCCACCGGAACCGACGACGCCAGGCGTGAGGTACGCCAAGCTCATCGAGTTACGGGCGAGGTTCGGCAACTGCAGAATGTATTTGTTGTCGATCACCTGTCCCAAGTTCGAAATGGTCGTGTTCACGAGGGCCGCGGAGCCCTGAACTTCAACCGTGGTGGTGACGTCGCCGACCTGCAGTTGCGCCATGATGGAACGCTGTTCCTGCACCGCGACGCTAAACGCGCCGCTTTGGAATTTCTTGAAGCCTGGAGCTTCCACGACGAGGGCGTAATTGCCCGGGGGTAACGCGGTAACGACGAAGCGGCCTGAGCCGTCGGCTACCGTGCGAAACGTGGTTCCCCGGTCCCGGTCGGTAACGACAACCTTGGCCGCAGCCACTCCCGCGCCGGTTTCATCGGTGACATTGCCGTTTACGCTTCCGGTGAACGACTGTCCAAATAGGCTTGACGTGAGCCATAGGGCTAGCACCGCCAGCCAAGCAACTCTGCTTGATTTCAAAAGAGACCTCCCTGGTTCCGTTAACAGAACGTTAACGTCGTCGAGCATCATATAACAATTTTTTACACTCGCAAAGGGCTCTCAAAACCGGTTAGCCAGAGGTCTGGCGACCTCGCGCCTCAACTGAGCGCCCCCGATAGGGCCATCCGGCGGCCGGGTTAAACAGTTGCTCCCAGCGATTCGATCGCGGCCTGGAGCGATCGTGCCCCGGATGCTGAACGCCGGCGCAACAAGAACCCCGATTGCGACCAAGAAAGCCGATCCGGTGGCGACATCGCTCGGATCGTTTGGTTGCCGGGCTGCGTAGAGCAACAAAAGTGGCCATCCGCCGGACCGCCCCCGCCCGGTCCGGCGTGCCCGATGCGAACAGCGTGAACTGCCTGGTGGCCGAGCCCAAATGATGATGGCAGAGAGTCGCACCGTGCATGGTGGTTCAGCCGGAATACGAACGATGACAGAGAAACCCAGTGCGACCAGGCCGTCATCTCGTCCGGACAATGAAGCCTGCGATGAGTGACGCAACCAACGATCCGCCGCGCTAACAAAGCCCTCTCGTTGGTGATAGGCTACTGCTCCATGCGTACTCCATCGCGTTGGAATCGGCGGCAGCTTCTGCGCCTGGCGCTCGGGACCGCGGCAGGCGGCTGGCTGCAGCAATATGCGGCCATCGCAGCGCCATTTGCTGGCGCCGTGAAAATCACCGCGATCAAAGCCATGCAACTCGATTTTCAGTTCGACGGATGCCTGATCAAGATCGAAACGGACGCGGGCTTGGTGGGCTACGGCGAAACAGGAACGAACGCGGCTATGGCGCGCACCCACCTCGACCACCTGACAGCCGGATCGTTCCCCGGCGCGGCCAAGTACACCGGAGGACCGGCTGGCCTGATCGGCGCCGATCCGCTCGCCATCGAAAAGCACTTCTACCGCATGACCTCGCTGCAACATCCCTATATGGCGCTCGTGGGCACGCTGAGCGGAATCGACATTGCCTTGTGGGACCTCGCGGGAAAGATCACCGGGCAGCCGGTATACAAGCTCTTGGGCGGACCGTTCCGGGACGGGTGCCGGATGTACTCTCACGGAGATTCGCTCAAGGACATGCACGACAAGGGCGCGTGCCGCGCCTGGGTTGACGAAATGAAAGCGCAGCCGGAGGGCTTCAAATTCTTCAAGTTCAATATTGATCAGGCGTTCGTGGTGGAGCGGCCCTTTCATCCGACGGTGACCAGCGAGGAGGTGCGGAAGCTCTATCGTGGCTACGCCAACGTGCGGGAGGCCGCCGGGGACGCCTTCGACCTCGGCGTAGCCTGTCATGGCGAATTCGACACCCTAAGTGGGATCGCGATCTCGCGAGCCGTGGAACCCTTGAACGTCGCGTTTGTCGAAGACTCACTCAACACCCACTATCACGAAGGCTGGGCCGCGCTGCGCAAGGCGACCAAGGTGCCGCTGCTGACGGGCGAAAAGCTGGAGCTGCTGCGGGAGTTCAAGCCGTTCCTGGACGCGCAGGCGGTGGAGATCATCCATCCGGACATCTCGTTTGCCGGCGGCCTGACCGGCTGCCGGAAAATTGCCGACTACGCGGCGGTAACCCGGACCCCGGTTGCGCTGCACAACGTCGGTACCCTGGTGCGGACGTATGCCTCGGCGCACCTGTCAATGGCCATTCAAAACTTCTACCGGTCCGAGAGCTGGCTGGGACGCCCCGGCCGCCTGCGGGAACAGATGACGAAAGGAGAGCCGCCCGCAGTGAAGGGCGGAATTCTGAGGGTGCCGGACAAGCCAGGGCTGGGGCTCGATATTGACGACGGCTTCTTGCGCACGCATATGGCGAAGGGGGAGACTTGGTGGGGATGACTTTCACACGACGCGAATTTGGAACCATGGCCGCAGCGGCGGCGACAGCGCTGGGGAAGCCGAACTCAAAGTTTGGCGGGGTGACAGTCGGAGCAATCACGTATTGCTTCCGCTCGCTGCCTAGTTCGGCGCCGGACCTGCTGCGGTACTGCACCGAACTAGGCATCAGCTCCGTTGAGTTGATGGGCGACGCGGCCGAGTCGTTCGCCGGGGCGCCGCAGATGCGAGGGCCAGCTTTTGCGGGCCGGGAGATGACCCCGGAGCGGCGGGCGGCGATGAAGAAGCTTGCCGACGAAAGGACCCAGTGGCGGACATCGGTCTCGATGGACAAGTACAAGGAGTTGCGGAAGCTCTACAACTCGGCTGGCGTGGACATCGCGATCGTGAAGCTGTCGCTTACCGCGGAGATGGGCGACGCCGAGTACGACTACGTTTTCAACGTCGCCAAGGCGCTCGGCGCACGGAGCGTCACCATGGAGTTGCCGAAGGAGTCCTCGCTCACGCAGCGGATTGGCGAGTTCGCGGCCAAACACAAGGTGTACGCCGGGTATCACAACCACATGCAGGTGAACGAACAGAGCTGGGAGACGGCGCTGGGGCAATCGAAATACAACAGCATCAACCTGGACGTAGGCCACTTCACGGCGGCGATTAACAAGTCCCCGATTCCCTTCATCAAGGCGAACGCGTCGCGGATCTCCAGTTTTCATTTGAAGGATCGCCGGTATGGGGTCGACGGCGCGGACAACCTGCCATGGGGTAAAGGCAGCACCCCGATCAAAGAGGTGCTCCAACTGATGAAGCAGGAGAAGTACACTTGGCCGGCCAACATCGAGTTGGAGTACGCCATCGGTGAAGGGACCACGGTAATGGCCGAGATGAAGAAGTGCCTGGAGTACTGCCGCGAGGCCTTGGCGTAGCGCGGAACCCTCGTCTCGGCACTCTTTGGACCGAGCAGTGGCGTGGTACAAGAAAAGGCTATGGAACGCCGCTGGATCGTGCTGGGACTGCTGTTTCTCGGGGTAGTGGTCAGCTACATGGACCGCGGCAACCTGAGCATTGCCGCGGTGCCGATTATGAAAGAGTTCGGGCTAACGCCGGCTCAAATGGGCCTGCTGCTCTCGAGCTTCTTCTGGACGTACGCCACGTTTCAAGTGCCGGGCGGGGCGCTGCTCGACAAGTTTGGCATCCGCAAACTTTACGCCGGGGCGTTCCTAGTATGGTGCCTGGCGTCGGCCGCCATTGGATGGGCGCGAACGTTTGAAGAAGTGTTGGCGCTTCGCCTCGTGCTGGGCATGGGCGAGGCGATTGCGCCGCTCGCCAGCATGTCCTTCATCAAGCAGAATTTCGATGAACGGGAGCAGGGGCTGCCGACGGCCATCTATGTCGCGGGGTTAACGATGGGTCCGGCGCTCGGCGCTCTGATCGGCTCATCGCTGATCGAGTGGTTAGGCTGGCGCGCGATGTTTATCGTAACGGGGTTAGGCGGATGCCTGTGGGTGGTGCCGTGGTGGTTGCTCGCGCCGCAAGGCGGGACGGCCGTGGTCAGCAAGGTAGAAGGCTCTTTGCTCGATTTTCTGAAGGCGCCCGTGGCCTGGGGGCTATCCTTGAGCGTCTTCTTCTATTCGTACTTCTGGTACTTCGTCCTGACCTGGGTGCCAGCGTACCTGATGCAGGCGCACGGCTTTCCGAATCTCAAGATGGGTGTGACGATGGCGCTGCCGCTGGGCGGCATGGCGCTCGTGAACTTAGCCGGCGGCGCCTGGGCGGACCGCGTTCTGAAAGGCGCGGCGGAGCCGCTGGCGTTACGGCGACGGTTCGTATGCGTCGGCTTCGGGCTGGCGTCCATCTTGATGGGACTCGTGTGGGTAGAGAAGGGTGGGCCGGTCTTGTGGGTGTTGCTCGCCTCGCTGATGGGGGTCGGCATCGGCGCCGGCAACTATTGGGCGATGTCCCAGGCGGCGGTGCCGCGGGCCTTGGTGGGCCGGGCACTTGGCTTCCAGAACATGGTGGCCCAGTTGGCCGGCGCCTTAGCGCCCCTGGCCACCGGCTACCTGCTCGGCGACGGGCAGGACTACAGCGTGGCGATCCTCGTGGCCGGGGCCTGCCCGCTGGTAGCTATCGGAGCGCTGTTGCTCTTCGTTAGAAGCGGCAGGCGGACGGATCCGATTTAAGGAAGTAGGCCTTGTAGGTTTTCGCTTTTTTGTCCATGCAGCCGGACAGGTTGAGCAACTCTACTTTGCGGAACTGGACGGGGTGGCTTTCGCTTTGGAGCGAGATCGACCCGGACTCGAGGAGCTTGCCGTCCGTCTTCACCGCAGGGTCATGGTTAGAGACGTTTCCCCCGCCGATCTGCGGACGCTCGTACTTCAACACGGACTGACCGTTGATGAAGTGCTCGACGGATTCGGAGCCTTTGACCAGAACCTCCGCCTGCACCCACTGTTCGCCGTCGAAGGTCGGTGAGTTCGAAGTGAGGCAATGCGCCGTGAAGAGCTTGCCGTCGCGCTCGACGTTGGTGCCGGGGGTGCAGAGGTTACCGGTGGTGCGGGGACCTTTGCCAAGGCCGCCGAGGAGTTGGACTTCGATGGAGATGGGGAAGTCCTGATCCTTCTGCATGGTCGCGGCGGGCTGGCCGTGAACCATAATGCCGCTATTGCGCGTGGCCCAGCCGGGGCCCTCGTTGGCTTGATTGCCGATGAAGCGGTATTCGAGGCGGATGCGGTAGTAGGAATACGAGTCTTTGTAGAAGAGGTGGCCGAAACGTTGGTTGAACTTGTCGTAGCCTTCGTAACCGACGGTGAGATAGCCGTCTTGGACCCGGAAGGTGTTGGCGAAGTTCTCGCCGACCGGGTAGCCGGTGATCTTGGGGGTCCAGCCCGTGAGGTCGCGTCCGTTGAACAGGGGAATCCAATCTTTGGCGGATTGAGAGAAAGCGGGGAGCGCAACGAGGAGGAGGAGGAGAGACTTCACGCTTGCGAGTATATCGTGGAGTCGGCCGAGAGGTCGCGGGCGCCGTGGATGAAGCGGATGATCAGAACCCGCGACGGGCGGACGATGTAGACCAAGCGATAGCTACTTACGAATATCTCTCGGATAGAGTCGTCGCGAAACTCAGGGACAATTCTGCCTCGCAATGGCGAGGAATCTAGAGAACGGGCGGCGCCGTCAGCAGCACGATGCAGCGCCGCAGCCGATCTCGGGGAATCCATTGCGATGTATTCGACGGCATCTCGAAGGCCGCGAAGAGCGGAGGCCGTCCAAACTACTCGGGCAGCCAACGATTCATCTCAGCAGTTGCTTCGTCCAGAGTCAGAAATGGCCCGGTTTCAGCCTCCTTCAAGCCCAACTCAATCTCCCGCCGCACATAAATCGCGTACCGGGCATCGTCATAGGTCGCATCGTCGGGCAGCCGATCGATAAGCGCGTGGAGTTCTTCTTTGACGGAAGCCATAACCCGATTATAAATCCCTACGCGAACAGGTCCGAAACCACTTTGCCCTTCACCAGCTCCCGCGGCTGATTCAAATGGTTGCGAATCTCCATCTCCGGATCGATGCCGAGCGCATAGTAAATCGTCGCCAGAAGGTCGTTCGGATGAACCGGCTTCTCCTTCGGGCTCGACGCCGTCGCGTCGCTCTCCCCGTACTGGACGCCCCGGCCAATCCCGGCCCCCGCCACCACCGCGCTGTAGCAGTACGGCCAGTGGTCGCGGCCATCGGGGCTGTTGCTATTGCCACTCGTCGAAACACCCATGCGCGGACTGCGGCCGAACTCACCAATGGCGACGACCAGCGTTTCCTTCAGCAAACCACGGTCGTCCATATCCTGCAGCAGGGCCGAAAGACTACGATCGAGCTTCGGACAATGTAGGTTTTTGAGCGGCCCAAAATTGGCAGCGTGCGTATCCCAAGCTGTCTTCTCGGGGTCGCCGTTAGCAACTGAGGGCCAGTTCACCTGGACAAACTTGGTTCCGGCTTCAATCAGACGCCGGGCCATCAGCGTGCTCTGCCCGAAGGTGTGCATGCCATAGCGCTCGCGCATCTTGTCCGATTCCTTAGTCAGATCCATGGCGTCGCGGGCCTTGCCGGAGAGCACCAGGTCGTACGCCTTGCCGTAGTACTCGTCAACCGCCGAAGCGTTCAGCGCCTTTTCGAGTTCCGGCATCGAACCGTTGATGCCCTTCAACAACTCGAAGCGATCCTTCAGCCGCTCCGGTGGAATCTCCTTGCGCAGCGAAAGATCTTCGAGCGTCACCTTCTGGGCGGGATCCTGATACATCCGGTACGGATCGTACGCTTTGCCCAGGAATCCAGCCGCGCCGCCCTTGCCAATAATGCCCGATTCCTGCAGCGGACGCGGCAGTTCGACGAAGGGCAGCATCGCACCCTTCATCGGCATCATCTTCGAGATGTGGCTGCCCGCGGTGGGGAAGTCAGCCGCGTTCGGCGGCTCCAACTGACCGGACGGCGAAACCTTATCCGGCGGGTAACCGGTGAGCATTTGGTAAATGGCCGCCGTATGGTTGAACAGGCCGTTCGGCGTGTAGCTCATGGAGCGAATGAGCGTCACCTTGTCCATCGTGTCGGCCATCATCGGCATGTGTTCGCCAATCCACGTGCCCGGAATCTTCGTCTTGATGGGCTTGAACTCACCGCGAATGTTGGATGGCGCGTTCGGCTTCGGGTCCCAGATATCAATGTGACTGGGGCCGCCTTGCAGAAAGATCATGACAACGTTCTTGGCGTTGCCGAAACCTTTCGCGCCGGCGAACTTCTCCGCCACGGCAGCGGCCTGCGCCGCCTTCTGCGACAGAAAGAAGCCGGGCAGGTGAAGCCCCGCCAAACCAAGTGATCCGATGCGAAGGAGTTCGCGGCGGGTGGGACCTTCACAGGTCTGTCCAGCGATGCGGCCAGGAATGTTCAACATGATCGTGCTCCTTAGTAACTGTAGAGGAAACCTTTGCTGTTGAGAAGGGCCCAGAGGAGATCCTGCGCGCGCAGAGCACGGGGTCCGCCGGAAAGGTACTTCACGCCGTACTCCGTCTCGGCCTTCGTGGGCGGCCGGGAAAGGGAGGCAAGGTAGAGGTCTTCCACCATCGCGGCGTCGGACTTCCCAGCCAGCACGTTTTTCGCCACGCGGCCCTTCGGGTCGGCTACCGCATCGGAGATCGTCTTGCCGTTGACGAGATTCAACGCCTGCGGCAGGCTGAAGTCCGTCCGCCGTTCGCACTCGCAAGCGGACTCGCGGGTGGGGCGGCCAAAGAGATCGAGGAAACCGTCCGCTCCCACGTGAGGGTCGAGCACCTGAGAAGCGTTCGTCTCCTCAGGTACCTCGGGAAAGTTAGGCCGGGCGCCGGCGGCGGCAGCCACCGCATCCATCAACGGTTCCGCGTTCAGCCGTCGTGGCATGGCGTGCGAGAAGTTGTCCGCATCGAGCGCGTTCCATTCGTTGGTCTGGAACGAAGCCTGATAGGTCCGGCTGCGAACGATGGTACGCATCAGATGCTGAAGATCGAAGTTGTGGTCGGTCAGGTCCTTGGTCAGAGCCTCCAACAGAGCCGGATTGACCGGCGGGTTCGAGGCGCGGATGTCATCGACCGGATCAATGATGCCCTTGCCAAAGAAGTAGCTCCAGACGCGGTTGGCGACGGCCTTGGCGAAGAACGGATTCTGCTTCGAGACCAGCCAATCGGCAAGAGCGTCGCGGCGTTGCGGCCCGGCGGGAATCTTCACGGGTGAGAGCGAGGCAATCAGGAACTCGGGGGCAACCACGCGCGAATCCTTCGGGTGCTTCATCTCATAGTCGGCGCGCTGATCATAGAGGATCTCTTCGCCGACCTCATAGCCAGGGCGCAGACCGACGGCCGAGAAGAAGGCCGACATCTGGTAGTACTGATTTTGCGTCCACTTTTCGAACGGGTGATCGTGGCATTGCGCGCAGACCATGCGGACGCCCAGGAACACCTGCGTCGTCTTCTCCATCGTCGGCTTGGCGTCGCGGGTGGCGCGGAAGTAGTTGCCGGCGGGGTCGTCGTAGGTGCTGCCGCGGCTCGTCAGCAGTTCCCGAACCATCTTGTCGTAGGGTTTATTCACCGCAATGGACTCCCGGATCCATTCGCGGAAGCCGTAGGCGCCTTTCTCCCCAAGGAACTTGCGGGAGGACTGCAGCAGGTCGCTCCACTTCACCGTCCAGTGATCGGTGAACGCAGGGCTCGCGATCAGCTTGTCGATCTTGCGATCGCGCTTGAGCTTCGAAGGCGCCGGGTCGGCCAGGAACGCGCGAATGTCATCGGGCGCCGGCAGTTGACCCGTCAGATCCAGCGAAACGCGGCGCAGGAATGCCGCATCGTCCGTGGCCGGCGAGGGCTGGATCTTCAACTTCTGCAGCTTGGCGTCGATGTGCTGATCGATGTAGTTGTTCTGCGGGAGTTGCTTCCAGGCGAATCCCGGCTTGGGATTCAGGATCGTCACTGGAATGGTCGAGAACTTCCCTTGGTAACGGACCAGGAGCGTCGCCTCGCCGACACGTTCGCCGGAGACTTTCGAAGCCGGGTCGACTTTGGCGACATCCGGGGTGTTCGATTCGACGGTCGCTTCGCTAGTCACGTCGCGGGTTTGCCCGTCGGCGAAGCGGGCTGTCACCTTCACCTGCGCCGTACCGCCCGCCCCGGTCATGGCCACCTCGGCCGGGGTCACTTCGAGGGTCGCAACGTTGTCTTTGGCGGGGTCGCCGTACGGGACGCCCTGTGCAATCCAGTTATAGATCGTCGTATAGTAAGGCGATTTCTTATCGAAGCGGAGGCCGCCTCCATGGGCGACGGACTGCGTGGGCTTGGCGAGCATCAGACTGCGGCCGGGTTCGGCGCGGTTGAAACGGCGGCCGGAGAGGTCGTAGAGCAGAGCCTCATAGTCGAACTGGGGGTCGTAGCCACGGAGCGAAAGTTTAAAGCCGTTCTTCCCCTTCGCAGCGCCATGGCAAGGGCCGGAGGTGCAGCCGGTCTTGTTCAGGATCGGCGCGACGTCCCGCAGGAAGGTTACGGGCTGGGCGTGGGCGGCAAGAGCCGCACTAACGAGCAGGAGTGGAATTCGCATCGTTGGGTTTCTCTTCGGGATCGAGTTCGGCTACCTGCAGGGGTAGCAGCGGGGAGTAGATTTCCTGGGCTTGGCCGCCGGACATGAGGCGGCCCATGACGCCGATGTTATAGAGCGCCGGCAAGGTATTGCGGGTGGAGGTGACGAGGAACGTGCCGGTGGTCCTGTCTTTCTTATCCACTTCCATTTCGATCGCGCGGAAGTCGATGAAGTTCGGCAGGTCAACGGTCACCGCCTCCGGCACGGATTGCATCCGGTCGCGCGTCGTCCAGCGCCAGCGGAACAGATACTCGTAACCGGCGGGCTTCTTGGTCGCCTTCTCGAGCGTCAGGGTGAGGTTCGCCGGAGCGGGGTCCGTCAGCGCGGCAGGCAGTTGATAGCCGAGCCATTGGCCCACCAGCGGGCGCTGGCGATCGACGACGCCCTGCGCCGTCGCCCCAGCAATGCCGATGGAGTACCCCAGCCCCGTCGCGACCCTTTCAATCTTGGGCGTTTGCGGATCCGTCGAAATCACGCGGAAGCCGATGTCTCCCGCCGCGAACTTGGCGTCCGGTGCGGCGGTCAACGTCAGGATGCCGCGGCGGCTATTGGCCCGGTTGTTCGGGTCGGGGATCTCGTGCGGAATGTCGCCACCAGCAACGGTCACGCCGGGCGGGAGGCTGAGCGGTTCGATCCGGAGAGGTCCGGTGTAACCACGGCGGTTGATGTTCACGGTAACCAGAGCGGTGCCGCCGGCCGGGATGTTTACGAAGGGCGAGGTGATCTGCGCCTGGAAGTCCGCGCCGGAGCGGGAGGCATGGAGGCGGTAGGCATAGTGAGTGCCACCGCGCAGCGCCAGGTCCTCCACCGACACCGTGATCTTCGTAACGCCATCGGGCACCTTGAACTGAAGGAACGGATCACCCAACGTCCGGCTACTAGCCTGCACGGCGCCGACATCGACCGGCAGCGGACCATCGCCAGCGGAAGCGAGTTTCTTGCCGGCTTCGTCAAACACGGTGATCAATCCGGTGAGCTTGGAAGTCCCCAGTTCCCGCGCCTGGAGTTCAAAAAGATACTCTTCGCCAGGCTGAACGTTAAGGGTGTACTTGTCGATCTCGGCTGGCTTGGCGAGACGGCCATTGATCGTGACCGGAAGTTGGAGCGGCGCGGTTACCGGCTCGCGTTGTTCAGGGAAATCACCCACCGCGAAGGGCAACGGCAAGGAAGGCGAATCCGGCAGATTCACGAACGTCTGTGGTGTTTTCACGGACGACAAATCGGCCTTCACGGTGACGTTCGACAGCGTCACCTCGATCGCTTCGCCGCGGCGTCCGCCGAGCGGGAAGATGTCCGCGGCATAGGCGTAGGCGCCGGTCTTGAAGCGGTAGAAGTTCTGCGCTTGCGCGGAAAAACGGGCGTCATGGATCTCGACGTAGTAGAACCCTTCCTTGGGAAAGGTCATATCGAGCCGGGCATCCAAGCGGAGGAGCGGATCGTCTTCACTGCGGGAGATCTGCTTTCCGGCGGCGTCATAGACGCGGATCACCGGATCCACCGCCGAACCGGCGCGGCGGGCGTCGACCTCGAAAACGCGGCGCTCGCCAGCCTTCACTTGAAGGCGGTAAACGTCGCGTTCCGGGCCGGCCAGCGTTCCGTTGAGCGTGAGCGGCGTCGAAGGAAGCGTCTGCGCCTTTTCGAGGGAGTCATTCTGGTGCGCCGCGGCACCGGGACGGCTCTCTTCCTCGGTCAGCTCAGGAAACGAGCCGACGTTGAAAAGCAGAACATTCGAGAGACCATTCTGGCCCTTCACGCGGAGCGGGTAAATGCCCACGGCCCACTCGCCCGTTGGTTCCACCAGGAACGTCGCGTAGCGGGACTCCATGCCCGGCTTGGTGGAGCCGAGAGGCGTAAACGTCGCGGGCAGGGACGAGACCACCGTGGCGCCTTCACCCAGATTCTGGCCCACAATCGTCAGCTCAAAGGGCCGGCCCTTTTGCGCGCCGCGCGGCTGAAGGTCCGTGATGGCCGGCGGCGCGGCGGCCAAGACAGCGGCGAAACAGAGAGAAGCCAGAAGTCTCATTGGGCACCTGCGGAGAGAGGAACGGGAATGAAGGAATGGAGCAGTTTGCAATCCTGCGTTGCATAGACGCGGATCTTTCCATCGAAGCCCCCGGTGGCGAGCTTCGTGCTATCGGGCGAGAACGCGACAGTGTAAATCCCGGCGGAGTGGCCAGTGCAGGCGGCCTTCTTGTCGCCCGTTTCGGGATCGTAAAGGTTCACGGAGGCAGATTGGCTGGCCACCGCAATGCGGTTTCCGTCGGGAGACCAGTCGAGTGCCGTAATGGCGCCGTCCTGCCGTTCCAGCTTGCGCACGAGCGTCGTGTCGTCGGCAATCTTCATGTTCCGAGGGCGGTCCATCAAGTAGATATAGGGATAGCGCTCGGCGCCACCAAGGACGACGACGTCTTTTCTCGGATGGCGCGCGATGGCGTTGAGTTCACCCCGGAGCAGATTGACGTTTTCCAGGAACGCGCCGGAGTTGGCGTCGATGAGCTTGGCGGCACGGTCGCCGGAGGCGGAGACGAAACGCTTCGAGTCAACGCCGAAGACCGTCGCGAGAACCCAATTCTCATGGTTCCCGATCTTGTAGAGTTCCTTGCCCGTGGCCGTGTCAAACACATGCACCGTGTTATCCGCGCAGCCGACGGCGATCTTCGACGAATCCGGCGCGAGCGAAGCACCGAAGACCGTGTCGTTGGTCAAACGGGCCGACCGCAGCAGCTTTGCCGACGCAACGTCCCACACTTGGACTTCGCCAAACTGCGCCGGCGTTCCGCCACCGGCGATGAGCAGTTTGCCATCGGCACTGAAGGCTACCGACAGAATTCGCTCGGCGCGGCCATTCAGCCGGTGCAGCAGTTTCTTACCATCGGCGGAGTGGAGCAGAATCTCCCGATTGCCGGAAACGGCGAGTGTTTGGCCATCCGGCGAGAACTTCAGTGCAGTGATTACGGGCGGCTGCAAATAGACCGCGGCGCTAGTCTCGGTGGACTCCGCGGGGGAATCATCTCTAGCACCATCGCGGATCCAATCGCGGAAGAGCGCGATGTCGGCCTCAGGCAAAGCCGCCGCGGCCAGGGGCATCCGTGGCTTCGTTTCGCCAGTGAGGTAGCGGACGGTGAGCGATTGGTCGGGCTGGCCGGCGACGAAGGCAGGTCCCCGCTGGCCTCCCTTGGAAAACGCTTGGTAGGTGGTTACGTCCAGGTTGGCCGCCTTCGAGGCGGGCTGGTGGCAGCCTTGGCAATGCTTCTGGAGCAAGGGCTGAATGTCTTTATGAAAGCTCGGAGCGGCGGCCAGTTGGCCGAGTGCCCCGCAGAGGACGAAGAAGACGCGGCGCATGAAACTTCCTTTCGAAACCAAAAGGAAGTATATCGAAATGCGCCGCGGGCAGTTACCGCTTTACCGGCTTCCCTTCCTCACTCGCGGCGATCAGGTTGTTCGTGATAGAGAACGCGCCGAACACGCCATTGGCCTGCAGTTCCGCGATGGTGCGGTCGCCGGTATTGGAGACCACGCCTTCCAGCGTCACCTGCCCGTTCTTCACGATGATGTGAATCGGATGGAAGCCGGGAGGAGGGTCCTGCGTGATGCCCATCGTGCGACGCGTCATCGAGGGAAACAATGGCGCTCCGCGATTCGGGTTGTATCGGGCAAGCGCCGGGTGGCCATAGATTGCCACGTAGACGCCTCGCCGGATATCGTCATCGGCCGGCGAAAGAGGCAGCACCTCAATTTCGTTGACCACATTCTCTACGCCTTCGATCCCCTTCACGACGCGTTCCGCCGTCGACTTCAGCGTCGGCCGCGAGGCGTACCCGCGAAGGTAAACGGTATAACCCTTGATCCCAAACCGAAGATTGTCGAAAAGGCCGTATTCCGGAAGACGAATTAGTTCGCGCTGCACACTTCGTGCTAGCGCGATTACGGCCTTTTCGTTCGCCTCAGGAGGGCGGACATCACCCGGCTTTAAGCCGCCGGCCTCCTGTCCGTACAGAGAAACCGAAAGCAAAGCAAGGGTAAAAACCCGCATAGAAGACTCCTTAGAAGTTCACGATGGAGGCGAAGGAGGACGGTTCGAGACTGGCTCCACCGACGAGTGCCCCGTCGATTTCGGGCTGGGCCATCAAGCCTTTTACATTGTCCGGCTTTACGCTTCCACCATAGAGGATGCGAACGGAGGCCGCAGTGTTGCCGCCAAATTTCGCTTCCACCCGGGCGCGAATGATGCGATGCGCGTCGGCAGCCATTTCGGGAGTAGCCGTCTTGCCGGTGCCGATCGCCCACACCGGCTCATAGGCAATCACGATCTGCGCAAACTGCTCCGGCGTCAGGCCAGCCAAGCCCCCGTCGAACTGCTGCGTCAAGACAGCTTCGGTCTCGCCGGCTTCGCGTTCGGCCAGCATCTCACCAACGCAAACAATCGGCTTCAACCCGGCAGCCAAAGCGGCCTTCGTCCGTTCGAGCACCGTCGCGTCCGTTTCGCCGAAAAACTGGCGGCGTTCGCTGTGACCGATGATCACCCACTCCGCCCCAGCTGCCTTGATCATGGGGCCGCTGATTTCGCCCGTGAAGGCGCCCTCGTTCTTCCAGTACAAGTTCTGCGCGCCTACGCCGACGCGGGAGCCGGCGGTCGCCGCCACCGCAGCCGGAATGTTGATCGCCGGCGGGCACAGAACGATTTCGCAGTGGGTGGCGCTCGCCACCTGCGGGAGAAACTTTTCAAAAAATGCAGAGGTTTCCGCCGGATTCTTGAACATCTTCCAATTGCCGGCCATGACAGGGGTTCTCATAAGCTTGGTAAAAAACTGGTTCCTTTGGCGATTTGGACGCCGAAATTCTCCGCGACGGTCTGGCCAATGTCGGCCAGCGTCGCGCGGGTGCCGAGAGCGGCGGGGGCACCTCCATAGACGAGCAGCGGGGTGTATTCGCGGCTGTGGTCAGTGGATGGCGTCGTGGGGTCGCAGCCGTGGTCGGCCGTGAAGATCAGGAGGTCGCCGGGAGCGAGCGCGGCAAGCAGGGACGGGACCCAGGCATCGCACTCTTCGAGCGAGCGGGCATAGCCTTCGACATCGTTGCGGTGGCCGTAGAGCATATCGAAGTCAACCAGGTTGACGAAGATGAGGCCGGACTTGGAATCCGCCATCGCCGCCAGCGTCTTGGCCATGCCGTCGGCATTGGTCTTAGTCTTGTCGTAAAGCTGAATGCCCCGGCCGAGAAACACGTCGAAGATTTTGCCGACGGAATGAACCGGCACCTTGGCGGTCGCCAGTTGATCCAGCAGCATTCCGGGAGCCGGAGGCATAGCGTAGTCCTTCCGATTCGCCGTGCGGCGGTAGGCTCCCGATTCGCCCTCAAACGGCCGGGCAATGATGCGGCCAATGCCGGGCAGCATCTCGCGGGCGACTTCGCAGATCTTGTACAACTCCCACAACGGAATTACCTCTTCGTGGGCGGCAATCTGGAAGACGCTATCGGCCGACGTATAGATGATGGGCGATCCCGTGCGCACGTGCTCGTCGCCGAGTTCGGCGATAATCTCGGTCCCAGAGGCAGCTTTGTTGCCCAGGGTGTCGCGGCCAATCCGATCTTCGAAGGCCTTCATGAAGGCGGGATCAAAGCCATTCGGATACAACGGAAGCGGTTGATCGAGATGAATCCCAACCATCTCCCAGTGACCCGTCGTCGTGTCCTTGCCGGGCGAGGCGAGGGTGCATTTGCCGTAGGCGGCGGTGGGCTGGTCCACCGGACCGACTCCGGCCACCGGAGCAATATTTCCCAAACCTAGTGCGGCAAAGTTCGGAAGGTGGAGCGGCCGCAAACGGGCGATGTTGCCTAGGGTGTTCGAACCCGCATCGCCATAGGCGGCGGCGTCCGGCATTTCGCCGATCCCGACCGAGTCGAGCACAATCCAAATCACGCGAGAAAAGGGCATTACTCTTCCAGTATCCGCTTGACGCGCTCGGTGAGCGAATCGACAAACCGGTCCGGGATGAATCCGTTCATCCGGCTGGCGAGTTCGCCCCGCTTGTTCAGGATGATCGTGGACGGAATCGAGCTCACGTTCATTAGCCGCGACAAACCGCCTTCAAAGTAGACCGACTTGTTCCATTGGTTTTTCTCGAGGAACGGAGCCACCAAATTGCGGTCTTCGTCCGTGTTGATGTTGAGAAAAACGACGTCCTGGCGATCTTTGAACCGCTCCTTTACCTGCTCGTAAAGCGGATGCTGGGTCCGGCACGGGCCACACCACGTCGCCCAGAAATCGAGCACCACCACCTTGCCCCGGAGGCTAGCGAGATCCAGTTTCGCTCCCCCCGGACCGGTAACCACAAAGTCGCCAGCCGTGGACCGCATCGCGTTAGGGTCGATGGCGCGCAGCCGAGCCAACCGCTGTTTGCCCCGTTCGACGGCACGATCGTGGGCCGCCAATACGACGTCACCCAAGCCCTTTTCATCCGGATGCGTCTTGCGCCATTCGGCGCGCAGCACAGCCAAGTCGGCGGTGCGCTCAGCGTCCTGCGAAACGACGAAGGCTTCGGCGAAAGCATCGCAGGCCTCGGGCTTTTTCTGCGCGGAGTAGGCTTGTCCCAGGGCGCGGGCCGATTCGGCGGTCGGGTTGGCGGCATGCGATTGTTGCGCCAAGGCCACGGCTTCTGGAACTTTGTTGAGGGCCAACTGAGCACGGCTTTGGTAGAGCAACGCGCGGCCAAGGCCCTGATCGAGTTCGGCGCGGGTCTGCCACCGCGAGATCTCCGGGGTATCGAGCGAACGCAACGACTTCTCGTACCGCTGGGCATAGCTCAACGCCTTCTCGGGCTTGCTCGCCAGCAGCAAGGCACGGGAGACGGCATCAAGAGTCGCTAAGTCTTCCGGATCCTGCGCCAGCACCTGTTCGCCGTACTGCACAATCCGGGCGTTGTCCTTGATTTCGATCGCCGACTTCGTAATCGCGCGTTCGAGTTCGAAGCGGGAGGGTGTCTTCGGGTACTTCTTCAGGTGCGATTCGAGCGCGGCGAGGAACTCATGCGACGAATTTCCCGCCTCGGCCAAGGCATTCGAAAGCTCCTGCTGCTCGGCCGGCGGCAAGGTACCTTGGGCCAGCAGCAGGCCGGCCCACAGAAACGGCAACAGCTTCATTGCTTTGCCTCCGGCGCCGGTTCCGCTTCAGCGCGAAACGCGTTTACTAGAAACGCGGCGCGGTCACGGGCGATGTTCAGATACGATTCGTTCTTCACGATTCGCTCCAATGTCTTATAAAACTGGTCCGGCGCAACAATGCGCTTCCGCTCCCAACTGGACTGCAGCAGCAGGAGCGCGTTGTTGACGCCGAGCTTATCGAAGCGGGCCGCGCGTTCCAAATTGATCCGGTGGCTTTCCGTCTCCGTGATCTTCTCAAACCAGTCGTGCAGCGCCTGCGCGTCCAGGTCCTGCGTGTAGTTGAACTTGGTCTCGAAGGACTTATCGCCATCCACCCAGCGAAAGCTCTTTTCGCCCATCTTCGCCACCGGCAATCCCGATTCCACCGGGCGATTGAAAAAGTTCAACTTCTCGGCCAAGGCAAAGATGGTCGCGGCCTGACTGGGGTGCAACGCAAACGCTAGCGGTTGCGGATCGTCTTTTTGGTCCGTGTACACGCCCTTCCCGTCCTTGGTCAGCGTAATCTGCACCCACTCCGGCATGGAACCCGGAAAGGATTTGCTATAGATCACTTGGGGTTCCGCGCAGAGTCCGGCAGCGAACAGACAGAGGGCGACAACAAGTTTCATACGCGAATAGCCTCCCGGTACCGCACCTGATTGGCGTGGCAGATAGCGGCCGCTAAGGCATCGGACGCATCCTGGCTCTTTATGATTTCATCCAGGTGAAGCAGCGACCGGACCATGAGTTGCACCTGTTCCTTCTCCGCCCGGCCATAGCCGACCACGCTCGTCTTGATTTCGAGTGGCGAGTACTCCCCAACAGCCAACCCGGCTTCGGCCAGCACGAGCAGCGCCACGCCACGCACATGCGCCAGCTTCAGCGCCGTCTGAGCGTTCACCGCGTGAAAGACCGCTTCCACCGCGGCCGCCTGCGGCGCCTGCGCCACAATCACGTCCCGCAATCCGGACGCGATCGTCAGCAACCGGTCGGCCAGGGGCGCCTTCGGCGAGGTCTTGATTACCCCGGCAACGACGAGCCGGTGGGTCCGGCCATCGGATTCAATCACCCCATAGCCGGTCCGCTCCGATCCGCAATCGATGCCGAGAATCCGCATCGGTTACTCCATGTCTGCTTCGTCGATCTCGTAGTTGGAAAACACGTTCTGAACGTCGTCGTAGTCCTCGAGCGCGTCGTTCAGCCGGATCATTCCCTTCGCGGCCGTGCCCTCGAGTTTGATGGTGTTCTTGGGCACCATGCCCACTTCGGCGCTGAGCGTTTCGATCTTGGCGGCGGCCAGCGCTTCGACGACCGCTTCGTGCGCCGAGGGATCCGACAGCACCTGCCAGACCTCTCCCTGCTGCTGGATGTCGTCAGCCCCGGCTTCCAAAGCCAGGTTCATCAGCTTTTCTTCGTCGACTTTGTCGGCTTCAATGATGATGTTCGACTTCTTTTCGAACATCCAGTTCACCGAGCCCGGCTCGCCCAGGTTGCCGCCCCACTTGCTGAAGATGTGGCGAATATCCGCGACCGTCCGATTCTTGTTGTCGGTCGCTACATTAACGATCACGGCCGCTCCGCCGGGACCGTACCCTTCGTAGGTGTACTCCTCAATCGTGAGCCCTTCGATTTCGCCCGTGCCCCGTTGAATGGCACGCTTGATATTGTCGGCCGGCATCGAGACCGCCTTCGCCGCCGTAATCGCGGTGCGCAGGCGAGGATTCCCGTCCGGGTCGCCGCCGCCGCGGGCAGCGATTGTGATCTCCTTGATAATGCGGGTGAAGATGCGGCCTCGTTTGGCATCGAGGGCGCCCTTCTTGTGTTTAATTGTGTGCCATTTAGAGTGACCAGACATGAAAGAGAACCAACTTAATAGGATATCGGATTATGGGGCCGGAGCGCTTGCTGGATCGTGCCCCAGTCCCGATTGACTCCCTGAGCCAAGGTTCATAGACTGCGAGCATGCGATATCTACTCGCCATTTGCCTGCTCGCACTCCCGCTGGCCGCCGCCCCGAGACGCCTGCCCGGACACGTCACCCTGGTACAGCCCGTCGTGCCACCGAAGAAACCGGCGCCGTACAGCAATTTTCCCGTCGTTCCGAAACCCACTCGGATCGTTGCCACCACCACCACTCCCTGCGCCCACATCCGGATCGTGCCCACCGACCCTGGCATGGACGCTCGCATAGTGCTCCCCGAGTCCGTTCCGGCTGCTCAGATGCCGATCTACGCCGGTCGCCCCGCCTGCCGGTAGCCTGAAGAAGCAGCCAAGCTGGCCGCGGGGGATTAGCTCCCCCGCGGCCAACCGCCATCCTACTTGGCCGGCGGCACGAGAATCTGCACGGTCCCGAACGCGTCCGGAACCTGCGTCTTCCCATACAAACGGCGCAGGCGCATCGTATTCTCCGCGCCCCAGCCCCACACGTCGATCTGCGCATCGATCACGTGGCCCTTGGCTGCCAGCTGCTTGGCCCGCTCAATGCGCGCCGCAAACGGGTCCGCGCCTTCGCTCGGCTCGATAAAGGCAATCTCGGAAACCTCTTTGGGGATGTCCGTAAAGACAGCCTTGCCAGCGGCGTCGAGATAAGCACGGTGCTTCGCCGGATGAAACGACTCCGGCCAATTGACTTGCGACATGTATCCACCCTCCTACGGTGAAATAAAAAAGGCGCCCGGGAAGGGCGCCTTCAGACCTCAACGTAGAGCGTCGAGGAAACCGTCCGTGCCATCGGCTCGGAACCAGTCCCGCCAAGTCCTACAAACAAAAAGCGTTCACGGCGCAACAAAAAGAGCAATGCGCTGTGAACTGAGTCTCCGCGATTCTGAGGGGTGCCACGAGCCCAGGGGTGGGGAGAGGGCTCGTGGCGTTTTGCCGGTGGCTGGGGTGTTAGGCGGAGGAGCCACCGACAAACTTTTTGATTACGAGTGAATCTCTTGAAGACTCCAAACCCGAATCGGATCTCTGCGACGACTGGCTGCAGCTTGCACTGCCGCTCTGGCCGCCGACATCGTCGTTATACAAGGTACTCTATACGTAATTGCGGCGCGACGCAAGGCTTTTTCATCACCGAAGCTGTGCACGCCGGTCGTCGTATAAATCGCCAACTGCAAACGACCCGCCTTTAATAAGTCTACCGCATTCGGGCGCCCTTCGTTCACCTTAAATACGGTCGTGCAAGATAAGGCTATATCCGAGCTCGGCAAAGCGCTTGGCCACGTCAACCGCCTCGTTTTTGTGCCGCTCGGACACGCTGATGAACACCGTACCTTCCGCCGGTAGCGGAGACCCGGCCGAAAGCTGCGCCTTCGCGAAAGCCTCCCCAAAATTCTCCCCGACGCCCATCACCTCACCCGTCGACCGCATCTCCGGACCCAGAACAGGATCCACGCCCTGGAACTTGTTGAACGGGAACACCGGCGACTTCACAAAAAACTGCGGCACCGACAGCACGCCGCTCGTCTTGCCCTGCATCAGCGCGGCAAACTCCTTCAGCTTCCGGCCGATCATCAAGCCGACCGCAATCTTCGGAATCGGCACGCCTGTCGCTTTGGCGACGAACGGCACCGTCTTAATCGCATACTGCACGTTCATCAAACCGATGACGTTCAGCGCCCGCGCCAACTTCACCGAATACTCTTCGATCGTTTTCAACTCCGCCGCGCCGATACCAAAAGGCGGCAGAACGCAGGAGCTATCGCCCGAGTGAATCCCGGCCTCTTCAATGTGCTCCATGATGCCGCAGATCAGCACATCTTCGCCGTCGGACAAGCAATCGACGTCTACTTCAATGGCGTCTTCGAGGAACCGGTCGACCAGCACCGGCCGCTCCTGCGAGAACGTCACCGCTTCCCGCATATACCGGCGAACCGTATCCTCGTCGTAGGCGATCGTCATCGCCCGGCCGCCGAGCACATAGCTTGGGCGCACCAGAACCGGATAGCCCAAAACGTTGGCGACCGCGCAAGCCTCCTCGACGGTCGTCGCCGTGCCATTGGGCGGCGAGGGAATTTTCAAGTCATCCAGCAGCCTGCCGAACAGTTTGCGGTCCTCGGCCAGGTCGATGTTCTCCGGCGCCGTCCCGATAATCGGCACCCCGGCGCGCTTCAACGGCAGCGCGAGGTTCAGCGGGGTCTGCCCACCGAACTGCACGATCACGCCGTCCGGCTTCTCGGTGTCGTAAATATTCAGCACCTCTTCGAGCGTCAAGGGCTCAAAGTAGAGGCGATCACTAGTGTCGTAGTCGGTCGAAACCGTTTCGGGATTGCAGTTGACCATGATCGACTCATGGTCGAACTCCTGCAGCGCGAAGCTCGCGTGGCAACAGCAGTAGTCGAACTCAATGCCCTGGCCGATACGGTTCGGCCCGGCGCCGAGAATCATCACCTTTTTCCGATCGCTCGGGTCAGCCTCACACTCCGATTCGTACGAAGAGTAGAGATATGGCGTGAAGGATTCGAACTCCGCCGCGCAGGTATCAACCCGGTTGAAGATGGCGCGGATGCCCATCTGCTTCCGGCGGTCCCGGATACGCAACGGATCCTCGTCCCATAGGCGGGCCAAGGTCGTATCCGCCACGCCGTAACGCTTGGCGTCCCGCATCTCGGCCGGGGTGATCGTCGCCAGCGACTTCTTGGCCAGCGAATCGTGCAGTTGCACAGTCTCAAACAGCTGCTGCAGAAACCACGGGTCGATCTTCGTCAGCTCGTGAACCTGCTCCACCGTCCAACCCTGCTCAAAAGCGAAGAACAGATACGGCAGCCGGTCCGGCGTCGGGGTGATCAGCTTATTCGGAATCAATTCGACGTCGAAGGGATCCACCTTCGTCGCCGACTTGCCCGTCTCCTGCGAACGGATCGCCTTGGCGAGCGCCGCCTTGAAGTTGCGGCCGATCGACATCACTTCCCCAACCGACTTCATTTGGGTACCCAGCGTCGGATCGGCGCCAGGGAATTTCTCGAACTGCCAGCGCGGAATCTTCGCCACCACGTAATCAATGGTTGGCTCAAAGCACGCCGGGGTCAGCCGCGTAATGTCGTTCGGAATCTCGTCGAGGCGATACCCCACGGCAAGCTTCGCCGCAATCTTCGCAATCGGGAAGCCGGTCGCTTTCGACGCCAGCGCCGAGCTGCGCGATACCCGCGGATTCATCTCGACCACCACCATGCGGCCGTCGTCCGGGTTGATGGCGAACTGCACGTTCGAACCGCCCGTATCCACGCCAATCTCACGGAGGCAGCGAATCGCTCCGTCGCGCATCATCTGGTACTCGCGATCCGTCAGCGTCTGTACCGGAGCCACGGTGATGGAGTCGCCCGTGTGCACGCCCATCGGGTCAAAGTTCTCGATCGAGCAGACGATGATGACGTTGTCCGCCAGATCGCGCATCACTTCGAGCTCGAACTCTTTCCAGCCAAGCACCGACTCTTCCGCCAGCACTTCGTGCACCGGAGAAAGTTGCAGACCGCGGGTCAAAATCTCTTCGAGATCTTCCGAGTTATAGGCGAT
>LNFE01000273.1 GCA_001464575.1 Acidobacteria bacterium Ga0077553
TCAGCAGCGAGGAGGTCGGCGTTTCGAGGCCAATCTTCCGCATCGCGTCTTTAAACAGCAGCCGGTCTTCGGCCTTCTTGATCGACTCGATCTTGGCGCCGATCAATTCGACCCCATACTCGTCCAGAATGCCCGCTTCGGCCAACGCCACTGACAGATTCAAACCGGTCTGGCCGCCGACCGTCGACAGCAGCGCGTCGGGGCGCTCCTTGCGAATGATCTCAGTGAGATACTCGACGCTCAACGGCTCGACATACGTGCGGTCCGCCAAGTTGGGGTCCGTCATGATGGTCGCCGGATTCGAGTTGACGAGGATGACCTCGTAACCCTCGTCTTTCAGCGCCTTACAGGCTTGGGTGCCGGAGTAGTCGAACTCGCAAGCTTGCCCAATGATGATCGGGCCGGAGCCAATGATCAGAATACGGTGGAGGTCGGTGCGTTTCGGCATGGCTTAGCGCTTGGCCTCCTTCATGAGGTCAATGAATTCATCGAACAGATAGAGGGAGTCATGGGGGCCTGGAGCGGCCTCCGGATGGTACTGCACGCAGAAGAGAGGTGCCGATTTATGGCGCAGACCTTCCACGGTTTGGTCGTTCAAATTGATGTGCGTGATTTCGACGGCTGAGTCGGCCAGCGAGTCGGGATCGACGGCGAAGCCATGGTTCTGCGCGGTGATCTCCACCTTGCCATTCCGCTTGTTCAACACCGGATGATTCCCGCCGCGATGACCAAACTTCAACTTGTACGTCTTGCCGCCCAGTGCCAAGCCCAACACTTGATGTCCCAGGCAGATTCCGAAAATCGGCGTCTTGCCGATCAACTGGCGCACCTGCGCCGCTTGCGCCTGCAGCGGTTCCGGATCGCCGGGACCATTGGAAAGGAATACGCCATCGGGCCGCAGAGCCAGCACGTCTTCGGCGCTCGTGGACGCCGGAACCACCGTCACGTGGCATCCACTCGTCACCAGCCGGCGGAGAATATTCCGCTTAATGCCGAAGTCGAACGCCACCACATGATAGTCAGCCGGACGCAACTTGCCGAGCCGTTCGGAAGGCGAAACCGGTTCCACCGGATTCGTCCAGCGGTAAGTCTCCGGCGTCGTTACCCGCGTCGCCAAGTCCAGCCCCGCCATCGACGGCGACGCCTTCGCTTTTTCCACCAGCTCGGCGGCGTTCGTCGACAGCGTCGACAACACCCCCCGCATCACGCCCCGCGTACGCAGATGGCGAACCAGCTTCCGGGTATCGATCGAGTCGATGATCGGAACATTGGCTTTGGCCAGATACTCGTCCACCGGGCTCTCCGAACGCCAGTTTGAAACGATGGGAGAAAAATCGCGAACGACAAGGCCCTCAATATAGGGTTGGGCCGATTCCATGTCGCCCTCATTGGCGCCATAGTTCCCGATTTGCGGATAAGTCAGGACAACAATTTGGCCTGAATAAGAAGGGTCGGAAAAGATTTCCTGATAGCCCGTAATGGAAGTGTTAAAAACTACTTCCCCAGAGCGCTCCGTTTGCGCTCCAAATGCCCGGCCCTCGAAGACGGTCCCGTCTTCTAAGGCGAGGAGTGCTGGATTCAATTCGGGGAACCTCCCGCTGGATTTTACCTATTGGAACACATCGGGCCAACCCCTCGCAATAAACAGGACCGAAATGTTGATAAACTCTCGGCAACGTGCGTTTTGTCGTCCTTCTCTCCTTCGCGGTTTCCCTCGAAGCCGCCGACCTAAGCGGTTCGGCGGTGGCGCTGCTCTCGCAGAAATGTCAGTCGTGTCATGGGCCACAGGTGCAGCTCTCCGGCCTGCGGTTGGATACCCGAGAGGCGATTGTTCGGGGCGGCAAGCAAGGCGCCGCTCTCACCCCGGGAAAGCCGCAGGACAGCCTGCTCTTCCGCGTTGTCTCCGGCGGGGACAAAGTGGCCATGCCGCCCACCGGCCCGCTGAGCCCGGCCGAAGTTTCCCTCCTCCGGGAATGGATCGCCGCGGGAGCGGTCTGGCCTACCGAAGCCGTCTCCGCCAAGAAGTGGTGGTCGTTTGAAGCGGTGAAGCCCGTGAAACCGCCGGCGGTGGCCGACCCCTGGGTCCGCACCCCCGTCGACGCCTTCATCCTCCAGCAACTCCGCGCCAAGAATCTC
>LNFE01000274.1 GCA_001464575.1 Acidobacteria bacterium Ga0077553
GTCAATGTTGGCAAAACCCAGACAGCACTGGGCGCCTTCTACCGCCGGTTGTCCGCGCGCGCGGGAAAAGCAAAGGCTGTAACAGCGACTGCACGAAAACTGGCGGTCCTCTTTTACCGCGCACTTCGATTCGGTCTGGCATATGCCGATCCCGGCGCTGGGTACTATGAGGAACGATACAAGCAGCGAACTGTCGAGAACCTTCAGCGACGGGCGCGAGGCCTCGGCTACGCCCTCGTCGAAATCGGCGATGCGGAGGGAGTTTCTTAGGAAGTGGCCGCTTTGCTCGGCCGGACCCTGGACTCTCCGGACCCGGAAGACCTGCAGTAATGGAGTCCGCGACGGCACTGGCAAAAGCAGTCGGCGTAGCACCCGCCTGCGCCGCCCTGGGGCTGCCGCGGGCCTCGTTCTATCGATTCCACCGGCCGCTGCACGGCCCGGTTACCGCTCGCTCACGGCCCACCCGCCGCCTCGCGCAGTCCGAACGCGACGCCGTACTTACCCATCTGCACAGTTCCCGGTTCCAGAACCACTCCCCCATCGAGGTATGCGCCACTTTGCTCGACGAAAGCCAGTATTATTGCTCCGCACGGACCATGTACCGCCTGCTCGCCGCCGCCGGCGAGAGCCACGAGCGCCGCAACCAACTCGTCCATCCCTCCTATCAGAAACCGGAGTTGCTCGCTTCCCGGCCCAATCAACTGTGGAGCTGGGATATCACCAAACTGACCTGTACGTCATCTTGGACGTCTTCAGCCGCCATGTCGTGGGCTGGATGGTGGCCCATCGAGAGAGCGCGGCACTGGCCAAACACTTGATCGGCGAGACCTGCGTTAAGCAGCGAATCGCCCGCGATTCCCTCACCATTCATGCGGATCGGGGCTCGTCAATGACGTCCAAACCGGTGGCGTTCCTGCTCAGCGACTTGGGGGTCACCAAGACCCATAGCCGCCCCCATGTTTCCAACGACAACCCGTATTCGGAGAGTCAGTTCCGGACCTTGAAGTACCGGCCGGACTTTCCGCAGCGGTTTTATACGATCGAGGAGGCCCGGGCTTTCGTGATCGCCTTTATGGACTGGTACAACAACGAGCACCATCATTCGGGTATCGCGCTATTGACGCCGGCGGATCGCCAGGCTGTACTCGATGCCGCTTATCGAGCCCACCCGGAACGTTTCGTGAAAAAACCGCCGGTTCATCCCCAAGCTCCAATCGCTGTCTGGATCAACAAACCTGCGGCGAAACCAGACAACAATACTCAGTAAACTTCTTTGCCGACTGTCTCAAAGTCGTTGACACGCGCCGAAGAGCAGGATGTTTGTACGGAAGGGAGACGCTTCCTTCTGAAGTCGAGTCCATACCAATTCGAGCCGGAAGAAAGCCGATTCGTGCAGTTGGTAGAGGCCGAAGCGAAGTGAGCGTCCCACGCGCCCCCTCCCTACTCCACCCCCAACACCCGCCGCACCTCCGCCCGCCGCAGCACCTCAGCCGGGCTCCGCGGGCCCCATCGCCCATTGCTGCAAACGCTTCACCGTGACGTTGTGCGTTACTTCCCTGCTCTCGGCTACTACAACCCGCAGGCAGTTCAGCCCCTCGGGAATCTCGTCCACCCAGCCATGCCGCCTCAGCTCCGCCAGACCGCGCGCTGCGGCCAGGTAAACGGAATCGGCCTCGACCGTTACGGTGTGCTCGATACCACTCGAATCTGTGACGCTCACCCGACACTGCTTGCTCGGCACATCGACACGGTAGCATGTTCGCCGTTTGTTCGCTTTCTGGTGTTGAGCTTTCCCGTCGCGCACGACGCTATCAAGTCTTTGGCGTCAGTGCCAGAGGTTGTGAAGGAGGCGCGATAGAACTGTCGCTCGTGGGATACGCGCTCAGGATCCGCTGTCTGCCCCCCATGCGCGCGATAATCTGAATTCCACACAGCACACGAATGTCGCCACGCCGCTACATCCGCGCGTCCGAGATCAACACCTACCTGTTCTGCAAGCGCGCGTGGCACCTGGGACGGCAAGGAGAGGTCTCGAGCCTTGGGGCCGGGCGGGCGCAAGGTGTTGCCTAGCACCAGCAGCATGGAGATGAAGTCCGATCGGCCAGCTCCACCAGGATCGCAGCAAAATGGTTCGCGGTCGCCGGCGTCTTCTTTCTCGCCGTCTTTCTATGGCTGGTCTTGCGATGAACGGACCGGAGCTAATCGCACTGGCTCTTGCCGTCCTATCCGTCGCCTGCTGGCTATTCTTTCGTTGCCAGGCCGAGCAGTCACCGATCCCCGACCGCGACATCATCTATAAGGACACGGACCGTATCGAGATTCACGAACCTCTGGTTTCGGACACGTATCGTTTGACCGGCAAGCCAGACTACATCGTTCGAACGACCGCGGGCCTAGTGCCAGTCGAGGTTAAGACCCGCGCCTGCGGCGAACACGGCCGCTACGAGGGCGAGGTCGCCGAACTGGTGGCGTACTGTCTGCTTGTCGAGGACGTGATGGGCGAACCGGTGCCGAAGGGCCTCCCTCCTACAGTACGCCGACCGCGAAGTGCCAGTGCTCTTTACCGACAAGCGACGCGCCAAGCTGACCTCCCTATTGATCGAAATGCAATCGCTGGATGGCTCGGCCGAGATCCCGCGCAACCACGAGCATGCAGGGCGCTGCAGGACTTGCGGATTCCGGTCCGGATGCGTGGAGGCGTTGGAATAGGAGTAGTGTCGTCGCGGCCAGATCTCCGAGTTGCTCTCTGGAACGTCCAGTGGGCGAGGCCGGCATCTGCCAGATGCACCGAGATTCGTGAGCGCTTGCTGGCGTGGGCGGATCGGCGCACAGGATTGCTTTCTCACTGCGTGAACGAGTTAGACAGGCCAGATCGGAGGAACGAAAGGCAACGTGGTAGGGAAAATAGCGCCGGCCGATTGGCAATCTTCACCGCCGACGGTCGTAGCCAAGCATCTCGAACTTCAAGCAGACTAGACATTGGCGTCCCCATACCTCCCGACTGGATGGCTTGCCCCATTCGTGAATGTCGAAAAGGCAGAGTATCCTTTGCACCGGTTTTATCAATCAGGCGTGAGTCCTCGTCCTTATTCAAGCGGCTTACGCAGTGACGAACACGTCACCGGAAACAGGGAATTGACAACAAACAAGAGCGAAAGGCGGGTTCGGAGGTGCCCGCCTTTC
>LNFE01000275.1 GCA_001464575.1 Acidobacteria bacterium Ga0077553
CTCCACCACTATATACCAGGGATACTCTACTTGGTAGCGAGGGTTAATGTGAGCTTCAAAAATGGCAAAGAGTTGCGGCGGATCGCGACAACTAGGTTGAGACGAGCGGTTGCGGGAGCCCGGCCACCAGCCCGATACATCATCTATACCTGCTGCGATTGTGAATCGGACTTCCGCCTCCGCACTACGAACCATCAGCTCATCGCGCCGGCGATGGCCGTCGTCATGATCACCTTCGGCCAAGCGATTTCCCCGAATAGCAGGCGATTGATCATCACGGTGCCAAGGCAGACGCCTAACGCGATTCCAAAGATTCCCTTCGCCGGACGACTTTCCATGAATTCAGAATAGGAAAGAAGGGTTGCTCTTCCAGTGCGTGAGACGTCTGATTCGGCCTATAGGAATTGTCCCAACCCGACGGTTACCCCTCACACCTTGCGTCACGGCGCAGCAATGGCTCTTCTTCAGCACGGCGTGTCGATGAGCCGGTCAATCTCCCTCACAATATCGGCATCCGTGGTGCGCAGTTCCGTACAAGTCCTGGGCAGCGGTAGATCAAGTGAGTGAGTTGCGCCGCCGGCAAAGCGGATGTCGACATGGAGCGCGTGCCCTCTGGTAAGACGGACGTCCTGAAGCAGCAGCCGAAGCATTCGTTTCTTCTCTTTCATTTGGGTACGCGGATCGCGCCAGAGACTCGGAAGGTCGGTAGACAGGGCGATCAGTCGTGCTTGCTCGGCGTCGGTGACGAGGACCTTGCGTGCGCGACTCATGTCCTGGTCAGCTTGGGGCATTCCGCACCTTTTGCGGACTGCCCCACGAAATCAATAGCAAGAACTGCAGTTCTGCGCTCATACAACCGATCTCCACCCCATCTCAACTCGTTCTCGCGCCTATACAATACAGATGTGATTGTCTGAAAAGCCCATTGCGGAAACTGTACGATGCTCCGTGCAGTCGGCCGATGCCTTCCGACTCTACGATTCTTGGCTTGAGCAGACAATTGATCCTATTTCCGGCAGTTTGACGCAGTCTGCTGAGTGAAGTAATGGCCAAGTGACAGACAATATTGGGGATGTCGAAGCCCACCTCCCGCCGCGCCACTCACCCAAAGGGTGAATCCGAGTCCGCCCTGGTTCCTCCCGGCGAAGATACCAAGCTCGACACCTTCGGCGGTCGTGTCGACGTCCTTTGGGACCCCAAAGCCGAAGTCACCGCTCTCGGGCCCCTCGTCTATTTCATCCAGTTCCTGAAGACCAGCGGCCTGTGGGAGAGGTGGGTGGAAGAATGCCCCCTCACTTACACGAGTAACAACGCTCCCCCAAAGGCAGGTATCCTCGGCGGCATTCTGATCACGCTTCTTTCCGGCCACAAACGCTACGCTCACATCAACGCCCTCCGCCACGACCCATTCATTCCACCGATGCTCGGCCTCGACGAGTTTCCCTGCGAAGACAGCATTCGTCGTGCCTTTCAGCGGGGCGATCACGAGAACGCCACACCCTGTGGATGGATCAGAGCTTAAACCGCACCTTTGAGCCGCTGTTAACCGAACCCTGGGTGCTTGATATCGACGCCACCGTCAAGACTTTGTATGGCCGGCAGGAAGAGGCCAAGGTCGGCTACAATCCCACCAAACCGGGCCGACCTTCGCATGTCTACCACGCCTACTGCATAGCCGCGCTGCGGATGGTGCTCGAAGTCGAAGTCCAGGCGGGCAACCAGACGGCGCCCGAGTTTGCTCACGCGGGTCTGTTCGGCTGGCTCGACGCTCGGCCTCGCCAGCAACGGCCGACCCTCCTGCGCGGCGATGTGGCGTGGGGCACCGAGAAGACGATGACCGAGGCAGAGAAGCGGGACCTGCCGTATTTGTTCAAGCTGCGGCAATCGGACGGGGTAAAGGAGTTGATGCGGCGCAGTGTTGGCCGGAAAAGTTGGGCTCCGGCGGGTGGTGGCTGGCAGGGTGTGGACGATGTACTGCAACTGCAAGGCTGGACTCGCCAGCGGCGGGTGGTGGTACTGCGGCGTGCGCTGCCGCAGGATGTGGCGATGGTGGAGAAGGGGACGGAAAGCCGGCAAGAGCGATTGGTGGGGATGGTGGTGATGAACCCTGCCAAGCCGATGTATGAGTACGCGGTGTTGGTGACGACGGCGCCGGTCGAGGACGCGCTGGGCGTGGCGCAGCTGTACCGGGACCGCGCGGACGCCGAGAACATCTTCGATGAGATGAAGAACCAGTGGGGGTGGAGCGGATTTACGACGCGGGATATGGCGCGGTGCCAACTGATGGCGCGGATCAACGCCTTGATTTTCAATTGGTGGAGTTTGTATACGCGGTTGGCGTTGCCAGGCAAGCATACGGAGGCGACGACGAGTCGGCCCATGTTGCTGTACGGGTTGGGGAAGAAGACGCGACATAGTCAGCAAACGACGCTGACGGTGACGAGTAACCATGGTCGGGCGAAGGAGATACAGGCGATTTTAACGGCAGTGGGCGGGTTCCTGAAACGGTTCGCGCGGAGTGCGGAGCAGTTGAGCTGGAAGGAACGATGGGCCCTACTCCTGAAGATCATCTTGCGGGAGTTCTACCCAAAACGGGCCGGACAAACGGCCGATCCAAGAGCTCTTTGGCGATTATCTGACCGGCGCGAAGGAACTGGTCATCCAAGACCCCTATATTCGCCGCGATCACCAGCTAAGGAACTTCATCCAGGTCTGCGAGCTGTGCGTGCAAGTCGGGACGATCAAGAAGATCATCCTCATCACTGGAACTGATAGCGAATTCCCGCGCGCAGAAGTTGAGCCGAAGTTCAAGCTGCTCGCTGAGAGCCTTGCGGATGCAGGGGTGGAATTCGTCTGTCGATTCGACGACAAAATCCATGACCGGGAACTACGGGTAGACACCGGCTGGAGTATCCGCATGGGGCGCTGGCTGGAT
>LNFE01000276.1 GCA_001464575.1 Acidobacteria bacterium Ga0077553
GCCAGATCATGTCGCCGCCGTCGCGCTTCTGCATCCCGGCGATGATCTTCATCATCGTAGACTTACCGGCGCCGTTTTCCCCCATCAACAGATGCACTTCGCCAGCGCGGATTTCGAGATCCCCTTGCCGGAGCGCGGTGACTCCGCCGAAGCGTTTCTCGACGCCCTTCATTTGCAGCAACATAACGAATTCACCAGTTTACAATGCGTTTTGAAATGATCACGAAAATTGCGGCCCCAGCGGAGAAAGTTTTCGCGTTTCACGAGCGCAGCGACATCTTTTCCCTCCTTACGCCGCCCTGGCAGAAGGTAAAACTCCTCAGCCGGCAAGGTGGCCTGGAAACGGGAGCCCGGGTCGTCTTCCAGGCCTTTTTAGGCCCTTTCCCCATCACTTGGGTCGCGGTCCACACGGACTACGAGAAGAATCGCCTCTTTGTCGACGAGCAGGAAAGCGGGCCGTTTGCGTATTGGAAACACCGGCACGAGTTCCTGCCCGAAGGATCAGCCTCCGTCCTGGCGGACCGCATCGAGTTCCATCTGAAGGGCGGGCTGTTAGCCGATGTGTTCCTCGGCTGGGCCGCCAAACTGCAGCTGTACTTCATGTTCCGCCACCGTCACGCGGTCACCAAACGGATCTGCGAGGCCTAGTTAGGCGGTCCGTCGTCGCGCTGAATGTCTTCCATGTAGTTCTCGAACTTTGTGTACTCATGCAGGAAAGTGAGCTTCACGATCCCCGTGGGGCCATTGCGCTGTTTGGCCAAGATCAGCTCAGCCAAACCATGCAGCGAGGCATCGAACCGCTTGTAGTACTCCTCGCGGAAGACAAATGCCACCATGTCGGCGTCCTGCTCAATCGAGCCCGATTCGCGCAGGTCGCTCAGCACCGGCCGATGATCGCCCGGCCGGGTTTCACTCGCACGGCTCAGCTGCGAGAGAACCAGAAACGGACATTCCAGCTCTTTCGAGAGCAGCTTCAACCCGCGGGAGAGCGCGCTGACCTCCTGGTTCCGATTCTCGACGCGCCCCTTACTCGTCATCAGTTGCAGGTAGTCGACGACGACCAGACCTAGGTCCGCCTGCGACTTCAGCCGCCGGAGTTCGGCGTGGATCTCCATCAGCCCAACCGTCGAACTGTCGTTGATGAAGATCGGCGCCTTCACGATTTCGACCAGGGCCTTCTGCAGCCGCCGGCGCTCTTCGCTATCGAGAAACCCTTCGCGGAATTTCGTCTGCGAAACGCGGGCCTGCGCGCAAACCATACGCTGCAGCAGCGACTCGTTCGACATTTCGAGCGAGAAGATCGCGACGGCCCGCGGGTTGGCCGGATTCATCGCCACGTACTGCGCCACGTTCAACGCCAGCGCCGTCTTGCCCATCGCCGGGCGGGCCGCCAGGATGATCAGTTCCCCCGGCCGGAATCCGCCGGTCATTTCGTCCAGTTTCACAAGCCCGGTCGAGGTCCCGCGAATCCGCTTCGTCGGATCGAGAAACGCGTTAACGCCGCCTTCGGCCTTGCTCAGAATTTCCCGCGTATGCAGCAGCTTGTTGGCGACATGCGATTCGCCCAGTTGCAGCAGATCCGTCTCGGCGCTGGCCAGGATCTCGTCGGCGCTCTCCTGCCCGCTCACTGCGCGGTCGATCAACGCCTGGCTCGTCAGGATCAACCGCCGGCGCAGCGAGTGTTCCCGGACGATGGTGGCGTAGCGCTCCAGATCGTACAGCTTCGGCATCCCGTCGTCGAGCGAGATGAGGTAACTCAAGCCGCCGACGGATTCCAATTCGCCATGACGCATCAACTCGTTGGCCAGCGTCACGCGGTCGATGTGGCTGTTGGCTTCCGACAGCTCAATCATCCGCGTGAAGATCAACTGATGCGACTGAACCGAGAAGTCAGTGGGCTGGATGAGGCTCGCCACGTTCAGGAACGCGGAGGGGTCCACCAGGATTGCGCCGAGCAGGTAGCGTTCGATATCCAAATTGGCCGGTAGGCCTTTCTGGAGTACGAGGTCATTTGCAGCCATAGACAAAAAGTAGCGGACTCCGGCCCCGTGCGCAAAAGTCCGCTGTCCTCAGGTTTTCCACAGAATGGCTACTTTAGCTTGATGTCCATGGTTTCGAGCGTCTCGCCGCGAGCCTGTTCGAGCCGGGCGGCGGACTTGTTGTACTCCAGGTGAGCCACCACGGCGCGGCGGCGCGATTCAAGCAGTTCGTTCTGCCGCTGCAACACGAAAAAGTTGGTGGACTCGCCGGTCTGAAACAGGCGTACCTCGCTGTTCAGTTTCTCCTCGGCCGCCTTCGCCGAGGCCTCCGCCGCGGCGATCCGCTGCCGCGAAGCGACCAGCCCCTGCAGCGCGTTCCGCACTTGGGCGTCGATGGCCTGCTCGAGGCGGGTCCGTTCAAGCCCCAGTCGCTTCTCCGCAATTGCCGTCTGCGCCAGTGCCGCCTCCGCCGTCCGATTGCGGAGGTTGAGTTCGAATTGCATCCCCACCTGCACCGTCGGGAACCGTCCCGTGAATACGTTGGCGAGCGCGGAACCGTAGCCCCCAATCAGAAACGGCGGCAACGCTCCCTGCACGGGTGGCAGCACCGGGGGCAGGCCCACCAAGCCGCTCAACTGGTTCAAGCGGTTGTAGATGCCCGTATTCTGCCCTTCAAAGGGGTTCGGCGCCGTGCTCAGGGCGCCCGCCAATCCGCTGTTGGCGTAGCCGGCCACAAAGTTCACTTGCGGCTTCAACTGGTCGCGGTTCAACTCCTGCTCAATGTCGTTGACGGACTTCCGCTGGCCCAGCAGCCGGATCTCGGGGCGTTTGGTGATCGCCACCTGAACGGCGGACCCCAACTCCTCCGCCTCCGGCTTGGCGACAGTTTCTGAATCCGTCGGAATTACCTCATCGCTCCAAACCGCGTTCGTACGCCCATTGGCGACCAACAGCTTCAGGTTGTTCTCGGCCGCGGTGAGAATATCCTGCGCGGCGTAGTAGGAATCCCGCCGGCGTTCAAACTCCGAGCGCGCGAGCGAAATCTCGACCGGCGCCAGCGAGCCGGCCGAAATCTGACGTTCGGTGCGCGAAAGCTGCTCCTGGCCCAGTTTCACGCCGTCTTCGGCCACCTGCACCGCCTGCCGGGCCGCCACCAGGTCCCAGTAAGCCTGCTCCACGCGGGCCACCACGTCGATCACCCGCAGTTCAAAATCGGTCTCCGAGATGCCTACCTGCTTGCTGCGAATCTTGATCTGCGCGCGCTCGCGGTCGATCACCCGGTTCCGGAACAGCGGCTGCGTGAAGGTGAACAGCAGCCGCGAGTTGAGGTACGGATTCAGATTCACGAACGGATTGTTCGTCTCGGTCCGGGTGTTGTCAAAGCTTACGCCCAGGCTCATGCCCTGCCAAGGCGCGCGGGAGCGGATGCCGACGTTATTGTTGATGAACCGCTCCTCCAACTTGCCCGTCGCGGCCTGCAGGACCGAGGCAGCCGGGGTATCCCGGCGTTCGTAGCTCGGATTGTAGGAAAGGACAGGATCGAACACGCCCTTCGCCGCGTTCAGCAGTTGCTGGGCGTTGGCGATGTTCGTGCGCTCAATCTCAATTTCCAGGTTGTTCTGCAGGGCGGCCTCCACGGCTTCCTTCAGGGTCAGCTTCCGCGTGGTCACGCTGACGCCAACGCGCTGCTTGTTCAGTTCGTCGGCGCCGTGGGCCATCGGCATCAACACCGCGGCCAGCGCCAGCAAGGCGGCCGTCTGTCCCGCCGTCCGCCGCCAGCGAAACAGGTTGGTGAACCGGCGGAACCAGTGGGCGTTGGCGAAGTCATCGAACAGGCTGTAGGAAACCGGCGTCACCAGCAGAGTCAGCAGCAGACAAAGCGTCTGGCCGCCGATGACGACAATCGCGACCGTCCGGCGCGTGCCGGCGCCCGCGCCTTGGCCCAGCGCCAGCGGCAACATGCCCGCCACCAAAGCCGCCGTGGTCATCAGAATCGGTCGCAGCCGGTCCTCGCAACCTTTCAAGATCGCTTCGAGACGCGGCATGCCCTCGCGGCGCAGGGCCTTGATGTGGTCCACCTGCAGAATCGAGTTCTTCTTCACAATGCCGAAAAGCACGAGAATACCCACCGAGCTATAGATGATCGAGAAGTTTTCCCGCATGATGATCAGCGAAAGCAGCGCGAACGGCATCGATAGCGGCAGACTCAACAGGATCACGATCGGGTCGACGAAGCTTTCAAACTGCGCCGCCAAAATCATGTACATGAAGATGATCGAAAGCAGGAACGCAATCACGAAGCTGGCGCCGGCGCGGCCCAACTCCTTGCTGCGGCCAATGGTGCCGGTGCGGAAGCCCGGGGGCATGTTCAGCTCCTTCACCGTGTTATCGGCCACGGCCAGCACCTCGGAAAGCGACTGCCCACCGACGACGCTCGCACTGATCAGGATCTGCCGCTGGCGGTTCCGCCGGTCGATCCCGATGGGGCCGGTGTCCTCGCTCAGCGTAGCGACGCTCGAAAGCGCCACGTTACCCAGCGAGCTCGACGGCACATAGAGCCGGCTCATGGCGTCGGGCGAGTTACGGAACTCCTTGGTCACCCGCAGCCCAACGTCGTACCGGTCGTCGCCTTCGCGATACGTCGTCACCTGCTCGTCTCCTGCCACCAGCGTGCGCAGCGCCGTGGCGATCGATGCCACGTTGACGTTCAGGTCGGCGGCCTTGTCCCGGTTCACCAGCACCCGCACCTCCGGCTTGCCGGATTCGTAGGAGCTCTCGAGGTCAGCGACGCCCGGCGTGGCGGCCAGTTTGGCCACCAACTTCTTGGCGTAGACGTCCAGTTGCGCCAGGTCTGGGCCCTGCAGGAAGTACTGGAAGTCGCGGTTCGGACCAGCCCCTTGGATCACGGCGGGGAGCTGGACAGCGATAATCAGGTCCTTATACTTCTGCAGGGTTTCCCGCGCCATCGCCATCACTTGAAACTGGTCTTCCTTCCGGTCCACCGGCTGTACCAACGCCACCAGAATGGTGCCGCGGTCCACCTGCTGCCGGGGGTCGCTGCCAATCTGCGTTAGCAAATTTTTCACGCCGGGCAACTTGCGGAGGTCGGCCTCCACATCGCGCATCAGCTTGTCGGTGCCTTCCAGCGAAGAGCCGGCGGGCATCCGGACGGTGACCTCGAACTCGGATTGGTCGTCCTGCGGCAGGAAGTCCACCCCCAGGAATCTGAACAAAAACCCAGTCGAAAGCACGGTGGCGATCGAGATCGTCACGATCACCCAACGGTGCCGCATGGACCAGCGGAGCATCGCTTGGTAGGGCACATCGACCAGCTTAAAGATCAGCGTCTGCTTCGTCGCGTTCGCATCGTGCCCGGGTGACAGCTTCAGGAAGCGGGAGCAGAGCATCGGCGTCAGCGTGAAGCTGACTACCAGCGAAACCATGATGGCGAAGGCGGCCGTAAAGCCAAAGCTCGACATGAAGCGGCCCACGATGCCGCTCATAAAGGCGACCGGCAGAAAGACGACGGCCAGCGAGAGTGTGGTGGCCAAAACGGCCAGGCCAATGTCGCGGGTGCCCTCAATGGCGGCTTCAATCGGGGTCATCTTCTTCTCTTCAAGGAAGCGGAAGATGTTTTCGAGCACCACGATCGCGTCGTCAATCACGATGCCGACCATAAGAGTCAGCGCCAGCATCGTGATCTGGTTGAGCGTGAAGCCCATCAGGTTCATCAGGGTGTAGGTCGAAATGATTGAGGTGGGGATGGCGATGGCGGCTATGAACGTCGACCGCCAACTGCGCATGAACAGCAGCACGACGACACCCGCTAGAATGCCGCCGAGAATCAGATGCTCCTGCACGGCATGGAACGATTCCACGATGAAGAAGGACTGGTCGCCGATGTAGGCGATCTGGAAGTCAGGCGGCAGCGAAGGACGGATTTCGTCAATGCGCTCCTTCACCTTTTCGATCACCGAGAGGGTGTTGGTGCCCGCCTGCTTCCGGATCTGCAGTACGACCGCTTCGCGGCCATCGAGACGCGCCAGCGTCCGTTGCTCCTTGAAGCCGTCTTCAACGTTGCCGATGTCTTGCAGCCGGATCGGCCCGCCGGGCGTATTGGCTACGATCAGGCTCGAAAAATCGCTCGGGCGCATGATGCGGCCCAGCGTGCGGACGCTCAGTTCGCGGTTGCCTTGATCCAGACGGCCCCCCGGAATCTCGGCGTTCTGTGCGCCAATCGAAGCGCGAATCTGGTCGATATTCAGGTTGTAGGAGTAAAGCTTCTGGCCGTCGAGCCAGATCTGGATCGCGCGCTCGCGGTCGCCGATAAACCGCACTTGGCCGACGCCGTCGAGCGACTCGATGCTCTTCTTGATGAGGTCATCGACCAGCTTGGTCGTCTCCCGCAGGTCGCGATTGGCCGAAATGACGACGTTAATTACCGGAGAGGCATCCGTCGAAACCTTCTCGACCACGGGCGGATCGGCGTCGCGCGGCAATTGGCCGAGCACCGTGGAGATCTTATCCCGAACCTCCTGCGCGGCAACTTCAGCATCCTTTTCGAGAGTGAACTGAATGGTGACGCGCGACAGGCCCTCCGACGAGTTCGAGAAGAGTTCGTCGATGCCGGAAACCGTGTTGACCGCTTCCTCAATGCGCTTCGAGAGCTGCGTCTCCACCTCTTCCGGTGAAGCGCCGCGGAGCGTCGTCGTGATGGACACGATGGGAAACTCGATCTTCGGGAACAGGTCGACGCCTAACTTCCGATAGCCGTCGAGGCCGAGCACGACGAGCATCAGAATGAGCATCGTCGCGAATACCGGGCGTTTGATGCAGATTTCTGCCAGGGTCTGCATGGGTTACAACCTCACCTTGGTTCCGTTGGTCAGGGTGCCGAGCTCAGAGATGGCCACCCGGTCGCCCGGCTTCACTGCGCCGTTCGGCACCTCCACCCATCCCTCGAGTTCAATGCCCGGCGTGAACGTGACGAGCTTGGCCGTGCCATTCTCAATCACAAAGAGCTTCGTGAGTCCCGCGACGTTGTAGAGCGCCTGCCGCGGAACAGCGACCATGGCCGCCGCCGCCTGCGTCACCAGCTTTACCTGGACGAACATCCCAGGCCGCAGGCGGGCGTCGCCCTTCACAAGCCGTGCCTCCGCCGAGAGCGTGCGCGAACGGGCGTCCAGCGACGGGTTCAACTGGCGGACGACGGCGGTAAACTCGGCCCCGGGCACAGCGTCCGTCGTAAAGGTGAGTTGGGTCCCAATCTTCACGGTGCCGGAAGCGGCCTCCGGAATTTCCGCCCGCAGCCGCAATGGGTTCGTTTTGACCAGGCGAATCAGCGGCGTGTTGTCCTTCACGAACTGCCCCACCGCCGCCACCTTCTCGCCAACCTCGCCGTCAAAGGGTGCGCGGACGATGGTATCTCCGCGGCGCTTCTGCACGATCTTCAAGTCAGCCTCGAGGGCCGTGACGTTCATCCACGCCACCCGCATCTCATCGCGGGCAAGTTCGACCGCGGCCTGCCGGGCGCGATACGCCTTTTCCACTTCCGTAAACCGCTCCTGCGACACGTCGCCCGTCTTCACGAGCTTTGCGGCGCTCTCGTACTTGAACTTGGCGTCCTCCACCTGAGCGAGCACCTGCCGTAGGGCGGGTGTCGATTCCGGCGGGCTGACGCGCCCCGTGTACGCCGGCAATCCAAGGCGGGCCAGCGCTTGGTTCAGCGCGCCGCGAGAGCGCTCGATCTGCAGGTCATACTCCGTCGGATCGAGTTCCACCAGCACGGCCCCCTGCCGCACCGGCTGGCCGAAGTCGTAATGAATTTTCGCCACACGGCCCTGCACCTCCGCGCTCAGCGTCACGGTGTCATCCGGCAGCAGAGAGCCGGTGGCGGAAATGGAGCGTTCGACGCTCCGCTGTTCGGCCGAAGCGGTCTTGACGGCGAGCGGAGCGGGCTCCGCCTTGGTGGCCGCATTGACAGCGGCGGCGTTCTCGGCCTGCTTTCCGCAGCCAGCCACGAGCAAACTAACAGCAATGAGCAACACAGTAACAGAGGGTTTCATTTGAGGATTCCGTTCAGAAAAAGGTCAACGATACCTTCGAGCGTGCGCTTTTTACTTGCGCGAACCGTGCGAAAGCCAAAATGGAGTTCAAAGAGGCAGTACTGCATGATGGCGCCGACAATCGCCCGGGCGGCGATCGTCGGCTCGATCGAGCGCAACTGCCCGGCGGCTATCCGCGATTTCAGATACGCGGCAACTTTGGCGAAAACGGGTCCGGAGTTGCGCTCAAAACAGAGGTCGGCGAGTTCGTGCCCTTCGAGGGCGGCGAACAGAACTTGCCGGATATACTCCGGGTTCGTCGTGTGGAAGTCCGCAATCACGTTGGCGAGCTTCGAGAAATAGACGCGAGGGTCTTCAATCGACGCCCAGGAATCGAGCAAAGCGTGGGGATCTTCGCCGCCCACTTTCTTCTGCTTCGAGTGGTCAATGATGGCTGAGTAAAGATCTTCCTTAGTCCGGAAGTGCTCGTAAAGGACCGGTTCGGATACGCCGGCGCTACGGGCCAGCTCCCGGGTGGTCACGCCGCGGAAACCGCGCTCCGCGAACAAGGTGGAGGCAGCGTCGACGATGACCTGCCGCCGTTCGGCACGATGAAGCTTTGTCTTTACAGCCATTAGCGTTTACTAGGTTAGCAGTTGCTAGGTAACGCGCGCAAACTCGCTCTGTTACTCTGATGAGCGAAGTGTACTCCCGGCGTCAGCGAAAGCTTCGGCTATTTTTTGGACTCGCCGATGCCGCCCTTGTTTGGGCGGCATATGAGCTGGCTTACCAGACCCGCAGTGGTTGGAACCTAGAGCGACAGTTTTATATCGATACCCCCATGAAGTACCTGCTGCTGCTCGTGGCAGCGCTCGCCTTTCTGGGGGCGGCGGCGTGGTTTGGCACCTATGAACGTCTCGAATCCGCGCGACGCCGGGATGTCGTCAAAGAGACGCTGCGGCAGACCCTGCTCGCCGTCGTCATCGTCGTCTTGACCCAGTTCCTGTTACGCCTTGATGTCAGCCGGGCGTTTCTCGGCCTGTTCGGCACGCTCTCGTGCCTCGGCCTGCTCGTTTTCCGCTCCAATACCGGCCCGCTCCTGCGTTGGTTCCGGCAGCGATTCGGCGCCCAGCACTATGTAATGATCGCTGGCACCGGGGAAAGCGCGCGACGCATGGCCCGGTTAGTCGAGGAAGCAGATTCTTTCGGCATGCGGTTGCTTGGGTTTCTCGAAGAGCGTCCCACCGTCCAAGCCCTGCAACTGGGGCAGGAGTACCCCGTCCACTCTCTCGGCGAACTGCCGCAGATTCTGCGGCGGCGCGTGGTCGACGAAGTAATCTTCGCCGTTCCCGCCGCCGACCTCCCGCGTCTCGAAGAGACGCTCCTGCTGTGCGACGAGGAAGGGGTTCGCACCCGTATCGCCCTCGATATCTTCCCGCACGTGAACAGCGACGTTTATCTGGACCGCCTCGGCCCCGCGCCCCTGCTCACCTTCTCCGGCGCCCCGCACGACGAACTGCGCTTGCTGCTAAAACGGGCGACCGACATCTTCTTCAGCGCGCTGGCGCTCGCCGTGCTCGCTCCCTTCTTACTCACCGTTGCCGTAGCGATCCGCCTCACTTCGCCTGGCCCGGTCATCTTTTCGCAGATCCGCTGTGGGCTCAACGGCCGCCGCTTCCGCCTGTACAAGTTCCGTTCAATGGTCGCCAATGCCGAAGCGCTCAAGCAGCAGTTAATGAGCCAGAACGAACGGGAGCTGGTCTTTAAGATCCGCAACGACCCGCGGCTGACCCCCATCGGCAAGTGGCTGCGGAAATTCTCCGTGGATGAGTTGCCGCAGTTGTGGAACGTCCTCATCGGCGACATGTCGATCGTGGGCCCCCGGCCAGCCATCCCCGAAGAAGTGGAACAATATAAGCGGTGGCAGCGGCGCCGGCTGCGGATGCGCCCAGGGTTGACTTGCCTTTGGGTCGTCGAGGGCCGCGACACCGTGGATTTTGAAACGTGGATGACCCTGGACATGCGCTACATCGATAACTGGTCTCTAGCCCTCGACTGGAAAATCATTCTGCGCACCATTCCGCAGGTCGTGATCGGCAGAGGAGCTCATTAAAGATATGGAATTGATTCCGAGCCAGGAAGAGATATTGAAACTGCTGCGCCAGACGGGCGCTTTGCGCGAGGGTAATTTCGCTTATCCGAACGGTCTGCATTCCGACCAGTTCCTGCAGATTCCCCTCGCTTTCCGCTACTTCCAGCACGCGAAGATGTTGAGCGTGGCGCTCAGCCGCAAAGTGCGGGCGAACCCGGAGATCCGGGCCAACATTGACAAGCTTTCCATCTTTACGCCCGCGGTCGGCGGCTTGCCGGTAGCCTTCGGCGTCTGCGAAGCGCTGCGGGCGTACGAGGTCTATTGGGCCGAGCGCCAGAATGCCGACGAGCCACTGCAATTGCGCCAGTTCTTCGATATCGACCCCGGCGAGAAAGTGTTGCTGGTCGATGACATCCTCCGCACCGGCGCCAAGCTACTCGAGCTCAAGAAAATGGTGGAGGATGCCGGAGCGGAGGTGGTGGGAATCGCCGTCATTGTGGCCCAGCCCGCGCCGGACTGCCCCGATTTCTCCCCGATTCCGATCTACTCGCTGGCGACCCTGGATCCCCTGTATATGTTTGATGCCAGCAAGCATAGCCTGAAGTATCCGGATCAACCGGTGGAGATTATTCGCGCATGAAGTGGTTGGGATTTCTTCTCGCGCTGCCCCTGCTGGCGGCGGACTACAAAGCCGGCTTCGGCCGGATGGACATTACTCCGGCGCAGCCCATCTATCTCTCGGGGTATGCCGCGCGGAAGAAACCCAGTGAAGGCGTACTCCAGAAAATCTGGGCCAAAGCGCTGGCGATCGAGGACAACAAGGGCAACCGCGTCGTCATCGTCACAACCGACCTCATCGGCCTGCCCCGTCACGTCTCGGATCAGATTGGCGCTGAAGTCGAAAAGCGCTACCGGCTTCGCCGGAATCAGCTGCTGCTGAACTCGTCCCATACCCACAGCGCGCCCGTGGTCCACGGCAACCTGACTTCGATGTTTGATCTTACGCCGGGCCAGAAGCGGGCCATTACGGACTACACCCAGACCCTGGCCAAACAGATTGCCGACGTGGTGGGATCCGCGCTTGGCAACATGCAGACCGCCCGCCTCGATATCGGCCACGGCACCGGCAGCTTCGCGGTGAATCGTCGCGTGCTGACGCCCACCGGCGTCAAGGGCGGGGTGAATCCGGCCGGGCCGGTCGACCAGGATGTCCCGGTGGTTCGCGTCGCGGGAGCCAACGGCCAACTGCTCGGGGTTCTGTTCGGCTACGCCTGCCACAACACGACCATGGGCGGCGACTTCTTTCAAGTCAACGGCGACTACGCCGGCTTCGCGCAGGCCAGCTTTGAAGCCGCGCATCCCAACTCGACCGCGATGTTCCTGATGCTCTGCGGCGCCGACGCCAACCCGAATCCGCGGGGTACGGTGGCGCTCGTCGAGCAGCACGGAGCGTCGCTCGCCAAAGAAGTGACGCGAGTTTTGGCCGGTAAGCTGGAGCCCGTTTCCGGCCAACTCCGCAGCGCCTTCCACACCGCCGAACTCGCCTTCGTACCGCACACGCGGGAGACCTTCGAGACCGAAAGCAAAGACTCCAACTGGTACAAGCAGCAGCGCGCTTCGGCCATGCTCGCCGCCTACGACCGCCGCGCCCCCGTCCGTTCCATCCCCTACCCCGTACAAGGCATCCGGCTCGGCAAGTCGCTCACCCTCGTCGCCCTTGGCGGCGAAGTGGTGGTCGACTACAACCTCCGCCTCAAGAAGGAGTTCCCCGGCGAGAATCTGATCGTGGCAGGCTATTCAAACGACGTCATGTGCTATATCCCGTCGCTCCGCGTTTTGAAGGAAGGCGGTTACGAAGCCAACGACAGCATGATCTACTACGGCCAACCCGGCCCCTTCACCGAAGACGTGGAGGACCGGGTGATGCAGATGGTTTATAAGGTGATGGACCGCCTCGGCCGTAAGCGCTAACGGGTCAAGTGGCGCCGCATCCGTTCGACGGCTTCCATCAGATTTTCGAGCGAATTCGCATAGCTGAAGCGGAGGTAGCCATTGCCAAAGGCGCCGAACGAACCGCCGTTGAGCGAGGCCACCCCGGCTTCGTACAGTAATTCATCCGCCAACTGCTTCGACGTGCGGCCCGTGCCTTCTATGTTCGGAAACGCATAAAAAGCTCCTTCGGGCTTGGCGCAGCGGAAGCCCGGCAGCGTGTTCAGGCCGTCGATGAAGGCATCGCGGCGGCGATGGAATTCGGCAACCATGGCGAGTGGTTCGTCTTGCGGCCCCGTGAGCGCGGCGAGGCCGGCGCGTTGTGTGAAGCTGGCCGTGCAGGAGTTCGAATTCACCATCAGCTTGTTGACGGCGTCGACGAGCCACTCCGGCATCACGCCGTAGCCGAGCCGCCAACCGGTCATCGCGTAGATTTTCGAAAAACCGTCCAGGATAATGGTCTTCTCCTGCATGCCGGGCAGGGAAGCGATCGACATCGGCGGTTCGTTGTAATAGATGCGGGAATAGATCTCGTCGCTGAGCACCACCAGGTCCCGGTCGCGAACCAGGTCCGCGATCACGCGCAGATCGTCCGGCGGAATCACGCCGCCCGTGGGATTCTGCGGCGAGTTCAGAATCACCATCTTGGTCTTATCGGTGAGGCTGTCGCGGAAACGGTCGAGGTCGAAGCTGAAGCCGCGGCTTTCAACCAGTGGGATCGGCACCGCGGTCGCCCCGAGGAAGCGGGTCATCGACTCGTAGATGGGGAAGCCGGGGTTGGGGTAGATCACCTCGTCACCCTCTTCAAGCAGAGCCATCATGGGGAAGAACAGGATGGGCTTGCCGCCGGGCACCACGCAGACCTGCGAGGCCTTGGCGCTGATCCCGCGCGTCTGGCTGACATGGGCGGCGATGGCCTCGCGAAACTCGGGATAGCCCTGCGTCGGGCCGTAGTGAGTCCAGCCCTCATCGAGCGCCTGTTTCCCGGCGGCGATGACGTGCGACGGTGTTTCGAAATCCGGTTCTCCGATTTCGAGATGCACGATGTTCTTGCCTTGCGCTTCGAGGGCGCGCGCCTTCAACAGTACTTCGAAGGCGGTCTCAATCAGAATGCGGTCCATCCGCGACGCGAGTTTCATCAGCCTTTAGTTATACCTTCCCCAGCACAGTCACCACACTGGTCGCGCCGGTGCCGCCGAGATTTTGAGCGAGGCCCAGGTCGCCGAGGCCAGCCCGCATCTGGCCAACCACGTCGGCAATCTGCGCCACCCCAGTCGCACCCACCGGATGGCCTTTGCTCTTCAGGCCGCCGCTACGATTGATGGGCCTCGCTTCGCTCACGGCATAGGCGCCCCCTTCGCCGCGCGGGCAGAAGCCCAGCTCCTCCATGGCGATGATCTCGGCAATCGTGAAGCAGTCGTGCAACTCGGCAAACTGAATGTCCGCGGCGGTGACGCCGGCCATGCGGTAAGCCTTTTCCGCCGAGCGCTCGACAGCGGGGAGCCGCGTCAGGTCGGCCTTGGCGGAAAGCGCGACGTGGTCGGAGGTTTGCGCGATGCCCAGAACGCGGAAGCGCCCTTCCGGCGCCAGCACCACCGCTGCCGCGCCATCGGAAACCAGCGAGCAATCGTACAGGGTCAGCGGGTCGGCGATCATTTTGCCGGCCAGCGCCTGCTCCACGGTAATCAGTTTGCGGAGATGCGCGTAGGGGTTGGCGTAGCCGTACCGATGATTCTTCACGGCGACCGCCGCCATCTGTTCCCGCGTCGTACCGTAGCGCTCCATATGGGCGCGAGCGATGCGAGCGAACAGTTCCGGGAACGTTTGCCGGTCCACGTCGACGTCGCCAGCCATCGCCAAAATCTCGCCGACCCGCGCCGTGGGTTGGTTCGTCATTTTTTCAACGCCGCAGACCACCACCACGTCGTGAACGCCGGAGGCCACCGCCTGCCAGGCATGATGGAAGGCGACCCCGGAGGAGGCGCAGGCGTCTTCAAACCGGGTGGCCGGAATCCCGGCCAAGCCGCAAGCGCCTGCCACGTAGGGCGCCAGATGGCTTTGCCCGGTAAAGCTGGGGCCTGCGAAGTTGCCGAGGTAGAACGCCTCCACCTGGGCGGCCGCGACGGCGGCATCGCTCAAGGCCGCCTCCACTGCCGTCGCCGCCAGCGACCGAATCCCTTGGCTCGCAAACGCGCCGAATGCCGTCTTGCCAATCCCGATTGCCGCGACCGGTCTCATATACTCAGAATAGCGCCGCGAAAATCTTCTCCACGCTTTGGATGCTTCGGCCGTCAGGGTTGGTAAGGTGATTGATACGGCTCAGGAAAACATCCGCATGCCTGACCCCACCCGCGATTCCGCCGGCGTGAATAGCCCGGACATTGCGGAGCGGCAGAACCGCTTCGTGCAGGACAACCTGCGCCGCGTGTTCCTGATCATCTATCGCATCGTCGGTAACGTCGCTGACGCGCAGGACTTAACGCAGGAAGCCTTCATCAAGGCCCTCCAGCGCGGTGACCAGTTGAAGGATACCCAGAAGGCCGCGCAATGGCTTTCCCGGATCGCGCACAATACCGCGATCGACTTTCTCCGGCGGCACGGCCGCGTGAATTTTACCGAGATCGATACTCTGATCGAGCCGCTGCAGACGCCCACCGAACGCAGTCCGGAGAGCCTGATGCTGCGCGGCGAACAGCAGAAATATTTGGAAGATGGCCTCCGGCTGCTGACCGTGAAGGAACGCACGGCGCTGTTGCTGCGCGATGTCGAAGATCTTCCGGCCGAGGAGGTGGCCCAGCAACTGGGCTGCTCCATGGCCACCGTCCGCAGCCACATCGCCAACGCCCGCATCAAATTTAAACGCTACATGGAAAGGAGGAGAGCATGAACCAACATCATCATCCTGATCTTTCCGATCTGGCTTTGTTCGCTGGCCGCGATCTTCCTTTCTGGAAGCAGTGGCAGGTACGCCGCCACGTTTCGAACTGCTCGGCTTGTTCGGCCGAGGTGGCTTCGTTTCGTAATGTGGCTTCGCAACCGATTGCGGAGGAGATGATTCCCTCCATCAACTGGGAGCCGCTCGCCTCCGAAATGCGCGCCAACATCCGCCTGGGGCTCGAAGCTTCTGAAGCCATCGCCGCCTACCGCCGCCCGTCGCCGGCCGAAGAGCGCTGGCTGAACTGGCGCGCCGCTGCCATGGTGGCGTCGTTGATGGTGGTCGTCAGCACCGGCTGGTGGTTCGCCGTCAGCGTGAAGAAATTGCAGCAGCCCATTGCGGTGGCCGCGCAGCCCACTGTCGTCGAGGCGACTGATTCCGGAGTCGAAATTTCGGACGGCAACCTGACTCTGGAGTTGCGAACCCCCGCTTCCCGGGCCTCCTTCGTCTCGGTGACCACCCGCGGTGCGGCGGAGACTCGCTATACCGACGCCGAAACCGGCCAAATCACGGTGAACCATGTCTATCTTGACGACTAGGTTCGTGGCAGTTGCGCTTCTCGCCCTCTCCGCCTTCGGACAAGAGACTTCGCTCGATCCCGCGTCCTCCTTCAAGATCAATTTTCCGAAGGATTCGCCGGTGACCCTGGTGACTTTCGACCTCGGCGGGTCGAAGGCAACAGCGCGGGGCGGCGCGATGACGCTCGATCTCAACTCGGGTCTGCTACTCCGCAACAGTTCGGGCAAACGGATTCGCGGCGTAACGCTCCTCGTGCTGGCGCAGGATTTTACGCCTGGCGGCCGCGGTTCGGTGGCGGTGCCGGCGCTGGACGTGGCGCCGGGTGAAAACTTTCCGGTGCGCATCGACCTGCGAATGCTGCGGCCGCTGGCGGCCGGGAATGGTCCGCTGGTTCAAGTTCTTCTCGACGGCGTACTCTTTGACGATCTGACCTTCTTCGGCGAGAATCGGCTGAACTCGCGCCGCTCGTTGACGGTGTGGGAACTCGAAGCCCGGCGGGATCGGAAGCATTTTCAGCAGTTGCTCGAAGCACAGGGTCCGGAGGCGCTGCAGCGCGAACTGGTCGCCTCGGTGAGCCGGCTGCAAGAGCGGCCCCGGCTCGACGTGCAGATCTCGCGGCGCGGCCGCCTGCCGCGTCCGGCGACAGCCCCGGCAACGGTGTTTGAACCGGAACGCGCGGTGCAATTTTCCTTCCTCCGTTTGCCGGATGCCCCGATTGAGTTGACCGGCGGCGCGGCGAAGGTAGCGGGGAATGAGGCCAAGGCTCCCAGCATCGACATCGTCAACAAACAGAGCCGGGCGATCCGGCATCTGGAGCTCGGTTGGGTGGTGGGCACGAGAGACGGGGTGGAGTTCCTGGCGGGTACCCTGCCCGCCGATGTGCAACTGGCAGCCAACGGAAAGACCACGATTCTTGACGAGGCCGCCCTGCGGCTAACGAGCCGTACCGGCTCGCGGGTGATCATCGACAACGTGGTGGGCTTCGCCCATGCCGTTGAGTTCGCTGACGGTCAACTGTGGATCCCCTCGCGGGCGGCGCTCGAAGATCCCCGCCTGGCCAAGCTGCTGCCGCCCTCGCCGGAAGAGCAGCGCTTGGTGGAACTGTACCGGAAGTCGGGCCTAAAGGCTCTGCTCGAAGACTTGCGAAAATAGAACTGTGGATTTCGCCAGCCTTATCGGCTCCTCGCCGGAGCAACTTTCGATTGCGCAACGCCGGGCCCTCACCGGCCAATGGGGCGCGTATCTCCTCTACACGCCGCAGAACCTCGCTCTCCGCCAGATTGAGGCGATCGGCCCGACGGTAGCCGACTGCGCCGCGCAGCTGCGGCAGCGAGGGTTAAACCCGACCGAGTACGAGTATCTGCCGTTTACGCCGGCGTATTAGCCAGGCGCTCGGCAAAGCGTTCGACGTTGATGATGAAGCGCTCGTGCGTGCCTTCGCCGACCATCCCCTTCGGCCCGTGGCACTCAACGCGATAGTAGATGCGGCGTTCCGTGGCTTCGAGAACTTCAGCCGTGAACCGTACCGCGGCGCCCATCGGGGCGGCGGAAACATGCCGCACGTTCACCATCGTGCCCACCGTGTCATACCCTTCCGGGAGAAGCTGCACCACCGCGTCCCGCGCGGTCATTTCCATCGACGCAATCATCCAAGGGGTGCCGAGCACGCGCGCCCGATCGTTCCCGAGAAAACGGATAGCGTTCTTGTCGTCCACGACTAAGTGGATCTCGTGTTTGACACCGATTGGAATAAAGAACATGAAGGCCTACTTCTTTCTCCCGAATACCTGCTGGATCTCGCTCCGCTCGGCGCCCGTGAGATAACGGAGCTTTTCGTTCCGCAGCAGGAAGAAGAGTTTCGCCGTCTCCTCCAACTCCTCGGCTCGGTCCACCGCCTCGTCCATCGTCGCGCCCAGCGTTAGAAATCCATGATTACGCATCAGGATGCAATCGTGGGCGCGGGCGGCCTCGCCCACCGCCACCGCCAATTCGGCCGAGCCGGGACGGAGGTAAGGAATCACCGCCAAAGGCGCGACCCGCATCAGATAGTACGGGGTGAAAACGGGCAACGGCTCGGCGGCGTCCAGATCTTCGAGGCACGAAAGCGCGACGGTCCACGTCGAATGCAGATGCACCAGCGCCCGCGCTCCGGAAAACGAATTCCGATAGGCCGCCAAGTGAAACGGGTACTCCTTTGAGGCCTTGTTGCCGTTCAGCGGTTTGCCCTCCCGATCGATCTCCGCCAGCCGGTCGACGGTCAGCCGGCGCAGGCTCGCGCCCGTGGGGGTTACCCACACGCGTTCGCCATCGGTCACGCTCAGGTTCCCCGTTGAACCAAAGGCGTAGCCGCGGGCGTGGAAGCTCGCCGCCGCTTCACACAGGTTTTCGAGTTCATTCCGCATCTAGCTATTCTCAATCGCTTTCGCGAAGAAATGGTCGCCGCCAAAGTTCCCGGACTTGAGCACCAGGCGGAGCGGCGTCTCGCCCAGCGTCCGCAGCGCGGGCACGCCGGGGTCGATCACGCGCACCACCTCCGCCGCCGTTACTCCCAACGCGCCCACCACCGCACCGCTCGTCTCCCCACCGGCGACGATCAACCGCCGGATGCCTTTCTCGGTCACCAGCCTGCGGGCCAACTCTCCGAACAGCCACTCAATCTCAGTCGCCGCTCCTGCCTGCTGCGACGACTTTTCGGCCGACGACCGGATCACGAGCGGCCGCGCGTCGATCGCTAATAGACGCGCCAGTTCGGCCTCGCGATCGCGCTGCAGCGCGGCCACATCCACCGCGAATTGCGGAGCCGTGAAGAGGCGCAACTGCCGCAATGTCATCGCGGAACAACTACCGGCGAGGATAGCCGTCGGCACGCTGGTATCGCTGATGGGGCCCGCCGCCTCCTGCTCTTCAAGCCAGCCTCGCCGCCGCCAAACCGCGGGCAAGGCCACGCCCCAGCCGCTTCCGCCGCACAAGAGCGGCAAGTCGGCGAACGCCTCGGCCGCCAAGTCGAGATCCAGATTCTCGACCGCATCCACCAGCGCCATCGTCACCCCAGAGCTCTGCAACTCCTCGGCCCGTTCCCGTAAGGCGCCGCGGACCTCCTTCAGGGGAAGCAGCCCAACCTGCTGCCGGGTTTGCAGGCTAAGCCATCGCACCAGATTCGGGTCCGTCATCGGGTTGAGCGGATGGTCCCGCAACGGAGATTCGCTCAGCAGTTCACTGTGGACGAACAGGTGCCCCAGATACTGCGTTCGTCCGTTCACCGGCAGCGCGGGCAGGTGGACCGTGAAGTTGGCGCCGGCGGCCGCGAGCAGCGCCTCGGTCACCGGCCCGATGTTGCCACGCGGCGTCGAATCAAACGTGGAGCAGTACTTGAACAGAGTTTGCCGGGGCCACAGCGGCTGCATGGCCTGCATCGCGGCGACGGCCTGCCGGCACGCTTCGACCGGTTCAGCCGCCCGGGTTTTCAGGCAGGCTACCACCGCCTGATGCTGCCCTCGCCAGCTCGCCGTTTGCTCCGGCACGCCAAACAGCAGCAGCGTCTTCACGCCCCGTTCCCGCAACATCCCGGCCAGGTCCGACCCGCCGGTGAAATCATCGGCCACCGCCGCCAGCAAGCAATTCATTCCGAGTCACCCACCCCGCTATAATGCCAAGAACGATGCCGACAATTTATGACGTCGCCAAAAAGGCGGGCGTCTCGACCTACACGGTCAGCTCCGTGCTGAATAAATCAGCCTTTGTGAGTCCGGAACTCACGGCGCGTGTTGAAAAGGCGGTCCGGGACCTCGACTATACGCCCAACGCGGTCGCCCGCAGTCTGCAAACGCGGAACACCCGGACGATCGGGATGCTGATCCCCGATATCGGCAATCCGTTTTATGCCACGGTTGTGCAGGGAGTCGAAGACACGCTCCGGCAGGAGGGTTACTCCCTCATTCTGGGCAGTACGTACGATCATGTCGAGGAGCAGGCGCGTTACCTGGGCGTGTTTCGTTCGAAGCTCGTCGATGGCCTCCTGATCTACGTCGCCGCCGGTGACCAGAGCGAGGTGCGTCGGATGGTGGAGGCCCGGAAGCCGGTGGTCTTCGTCGGCCGTCTCCCGCAGGGCTACACGGCAGACTCCATCGCCGCCGACAACACGAAGGGCGTTCAACTGATGCTCGATCACTTGATCGGCAAGGGTCATCGCGATATCGCAATGCTGCTGGGGCAACACTCGTTATCGACCGTGATTGAGCGCGTGGATGGCTGGAAGAAGGCGATGAAGCGGCACCGGATCAAGATGCGGCCGGAACTGGTCATCGAAGGCGATTGGAGCGAGGCATCGGCCTACGCCGCGGCGCAGCAGTTGCTGCAGTTACCGCAACGCCCCACGGCGATCTTCGCGGTGAACTTCCCGATGTTGGCCGGCGCCATGCGCGCGATTCGGGAAGCTGGGTTGCGATGTCCGGAAGATGTCGAGGTCGCCAGTTCGGATGATTACGATTGGCTCGACCTGTTCCATCCGCCGATCTCCACGATCATTCAATACAACTACAACATCGGCGAAGAGGCGGCGCGTCTGGTGCTGCAGCGAATCCGGCAGCCGGAGCGGGCGTTTCAGCAGATTATCATTGAGCCGCAGTTGCGGATCCGCGGCTGATTCAACGGGATCGAATGGCCGTGAAATAATGGTCCGGTGCTCTTCCGGACATTCGGCCTTCTGCTCGTTGCCACTGCTCTTCCGGCCCAGCCTCCCAAGCTGAAGCTATGGTCGTTGCAGCCCGTCGCTTCCCCCACAGTTCCACCGGGCGCCTCGCATCCTGTTGACGCATTTTTGGCCGTCCAGCATAAAGCCAAAGGCCTCCAGCCCAACGGCCCCGCCGGCAAACTCACCCTACTCCGCCGCGCCACCTTCGATCTCACCGGTCTGCCGCCCACTACGGCGGAACAGGACGCCTTCCTCGCCGATAACTCCCCCGACGCCTTCAAGAAGCTCATCGATCGCCTGCTATCCAACGAGCAACACGGCGTCCGCTATGCCCGGCATTGGCTGGACGTCCTCCGCTACGCCGACATGGACGGCACCGACGGCGGGGTGATGCCCGCCAACGGCAGCATCTACCGGTGGCGCGATTGGATGATCCAGGCGCTCAACGAAGACTTGCCGTATGACCAGTTCGTCCGGGCACAGCTTCTCGGCAATCGATACGGCGGTCGCCCCACGCTCACCGTCTTCGGCACCCGCTCGAAGCCGGAAGCCGTGCCGCAAGATCAGTTCGCGCTCGGCTTTCTCTCCCGCGCCGCGCTGACGGGGAACGACCGTGATCAGGACATCGCCATCCAGGCCGTCGAAACGGTTTCGTCCGCCTTCATGGGCATGACCGTTGCCTGTGCCAAATGTCACGACCATCGCTTCGACCCCATCAAGCAGAGCGACTACTACGCCATGAAGGCGCTGTTCGATCCGCTGGTATTGCGTCGCGTCCCGCTGGCTACGCCGCAGGAGATCTATTCCTACGGCAAGGCCCTCGAAGCCTATCGCCGGCAGAAAGAGCCGGTTGACCAAGCCATCGAAAAGCTGATCGCGCCCTTCCATGACAAGCTCTACGCGGAACGGGTTTCGATGCTGCCGCCAGACGTGCGCGCCATTGTGCTGAAGCCGGAACGCAAGCGCACCGAGGCCGAGCAAAAGACCGCCGACGACTATTTCCCGGTGCTCCGGATCGATCCGCCGAAGCTCAAAGAGATCATGCCGGCCGATGTCGTGAAAGCCTACGACGCCCTGCTCAAACAGCAGCGCGAGATCAAAGCGCCGCCGGGACTCGACGCGCACATCATCGTCGAAGAGGACTCCGCCCGGCTCCAACAGCCCACCTACATCCTCACCTCCGGCGACCCGACCAAGCCCGAGAAAGACAAGGTCGTGGCGCCGGGCTTCCCGTTTCAGCCCGCCGATACCGACTTCCGCTACGGCCGCCGCGAAGGCTTCGTCGACTGGCTGACGGATAAAGAGAATCCGCTGTTCGCGCGCGTCGCGGTGAACCGCGTCTGGCAATGGCACTTCGGCGAAGGATTACAGAAATCGCCCAGCGACTTCGGCCTGCTGGGTGGCCGGCCCAGCCACCCGCAACTGCTCGACTATCTCGCCAGCGAGTTCACCCGCCACAACTTCAGCATGAAGTGGCTGCACAAATTCGTTATGACCTCGGCGGCGTACCAGATGTCGTCCCTGCCCAACGCGGCCAACCAGAAGATCGATCCGGCGAACGCCTCGCTGTGGCGCTTCCGGCTGCAGCGTCTCGAAGCCGAGCCGCTCTGGGACGCGATTCTTTCGAGCGCCGGCGAGCTCGACCTGACCATCGGCGGCAAGTCGTTCCAGATCGTGAAGACCGATAGCAAACAGAGCATCTTCCTGCCGAAGGACGGCACGTTTGAAGCCAAGAAGAATCGCCGGGCCGCCTATATGACCCGCGGCTACATTCCGAGCACCGAAGTGATGGCGCACTTCCTGCAATCCTTCGATGTCGACGACGGACGTACCCCGTGCCCGGTGCGGACGCAAACGATTACGGCGCCGCAGGCCCTCTTCTCGATGAACGATCCGCTGATCGAAGAAGCCACGGCCAAGCTGGCGGCTCGCGCGCAGAAAGCCGGGGACCTGCCTGCCGGGGTGCAATTGGCCTATCGCGAGACCATCGGCCGGCCGCCTTCGGCCACCGAACTCGACCGCGCCCTTAGCTATGTGGGCGGCGACCCCGCCAAATTGAAGGGCCTGGCGTGGCTGCTCTACAACCTCGACGAATTCCTGTTCGTCCCCTGACGAAACGAACCCAATGCTCACCCGACGTCATCTCCTCCGCCTGGCCAATGGCTTTCTGGGCACCGCTGTCGGCGGCCTCTGGGCCGCGGATGGCCGTCTGCCCGCCGCGCTGCTGCCGGGAACGCCCCGCGCGAAATCGGTGATTTATCTCTTCATGTGCGGCGGGGTCAGCCACATCGACACCTTCGACCCGAAGGACAACAAGTTCGCGGGCACAATGATGGATGCCATCGGCTTCGGCGACAACAATGCGCCGATGAAACGGCCGGTGATTCCCATTCTGCGCACGTTCAAGCGCTATGGGCAGTCGGGAATTCCAGTGTCGGACTGGTTTCCGAATATTGGCGGCGTGATTGATGACTTCGCCGTCGTCCGATCAATGTACTGTCATCAGACCAACCACTTCCCCGCCGTGATCGAGCACTGCACCGGCAAGCCGCTGCGGCAGTTCGAGCATCCGTCGCTAGGCAGTTGGGTGACCTATGCGCTGGGTTCCGCCAACAAGAACCTGCCGAGCTTCGTGAACATCGGCCGGCCTTCTTCGCCGGTGCAGCTCACCGGTGGCTACCTGGGCGCGCGCTATTCGGCTACGCCCTTCCAACCCGGGGATACGCCCATCCCGAACCTGGTTCCTCCGGCCACGGCCACTAGCGCCGAGCGGGACCGGCAGATGCAGGCGCTGACGGAACTGAACGCGCAGTTCCGCGCGGAGTACGCGCTCGATTCGGAGATCGCCGCGCGGGTGCAGGCCTACGAGCTGGCCGGCAACCTGATGCGGACGGCGCCGGCGATCGTCGATTTCGAGAAGGAACCAGGCCATGTGAAGGCGCTTTACGGCATCGGCGAGAAGGAGACCGACGACTTCGGCCGCCAGCTGCTGCTGGCCCGGCGACTTGTTGAGAATGGGGTCCGCTTCATTCAGCTGTGCCACGCCGGCGGCGGCAACGGCGCCTGGGACGCGCACGGCGATATGGAGACGCACGCGCCGCTCTGCCGCGCCGTGGACAAGCCCATCGCGGGGCTGATTCAAGATCTGAAGCAGCGCGGGCTGCTCGACGATACGCTGGTGGTCTTCACGAGCGAGTTTGGCCGGACGCCCTGGTCGCAGAACACGACGGGTCGGGACCACAACGGAAAGGGCTTTTCGACGCTCCTGGCCGGGGGCGGGGTGAAGGGCGGAGTGATCGAGGGCGCCACCGACGAGGTCGGCTACAAGGCGGTCGACCGGCCGCACTACATCAGCGACCTACAGGCGACGATCCTGCAGCAAATGGGCCTGAACTACAAGAAGATGGACTTCAATACGAACGGCCGGGCCTTCCACTTGATCGAGGAAGGCACCGGACCGATCCAGGCCATTCTGCGCTAGAGAATCTCGAAAATCGCTTCAACTTCGACGGCAGCACCCGTCGGCAACGAAACGAAGCCAAGGGCGGAGCGGGCGTGGTAGCCGTCGCCGGTTTTCCCAAAGACCTCGTGCAGCAGGTCGGAGGCGCCATTGATCACCAGATGCTGTTCGATAAACTCCGGCGCTGAGTTTACGCAGCCGAGGACCTTGAGCACGCGAAGGCCGTCGAGCGTGCCGTGGGTGTTCCAGACTGAGTTCAGGATTTTGGCAGCGCAATCGCGGGCGGCGGCATAGCCTTCTTCGGTGGTCACCCCGGCGCCGAGCTTGCCCTTCAGGGTGCTGACGTGGCCGGAGCTGAGAAGTTGGTTGCCGGAGCGGATGCAGAGGTTCAGGTAGCCGGGGGTCTGTTTTTCGAAGACAAAGCCGAGGCTTTCGGCGCGTTGTTGGGGAGTCATCGTTCGATTGTAGCGGCCTCGCGCAGTCGCGCCCAAGTGGCGAGAGCGAAGACGAATGGGTTACACTCAAGGAGTCCTTTACTCATTAAAGTTCGTTCCGGAATTATGAGCTTACTACCCCGCTTAGCAGGGTTCTATGTCATAAGCGTCGGAGTGATCGTTGCGCAGGGGACGCAACGCTTAACTTTGGATCGGGCCCTTGCCCTCGCTTTAGAACACAACCCCCAACTTCAAGTAGCCTCTGCACTCCGGGAAGGAGCTGAGGCAGGAGTGTTAACAGCCCGGGCATACCCCAACCCGGAACTGACCACGATGACGGGCCAGCAGTTCACCCGTCCCAACCGGATCTTTGGCGGCGCTGCACCTGGATTGTTGCAGCATTACAGTGTCCACCAGCCAATTGAACTTCCGAGCGTCCGCTCGGCACGCATTCGGACGGCACAAGCCGGTCGGGAGAGCAGCGGCTATGCTTTGCTCGAGGCACGGCTCGTGGTGCGAGCGTTGGTCAAACAGGCTTTTTTCCAAGTCCTACGGCGCCGGAACGAGATCACTCTCGCAAACGAGAACTTGCGCTTAATTGAAGATCTACGGCGCCGGATTCAAGTGCAGGTGGAAGTGGGAGAGGCCGCCCGGCTTGAGCTGATCCGCGCCGATTCGGAAGTGGCGACCGCGCGCACATTGGCCACCAGCGCGCAGCTGCGCTACACCAACGCGTTGGCTTATTTTCGGACGGTGGTGGGCGCACCGTTGGGCCCGAATGTGGAGTTAGAGGGCCAGCTGGATACTCGCCAGCCGCTTCCGGCGCTGGAGAGCCTGCGCGAGGAGGTAGTTTCCCGTCATCCTTCGCTTTCGCAGGCACAAGCGGAGATCCGCCGGGCGGAGGCACGACTGCGTACGGAGATGGCGTTGCGCCGTCCGTCGCCGACAGTGCATTCAGAGTATGAACATCAGCCCGACCTGCAGTTCTATCGCTTTGGCGTATCGTTGCCGATGCCGGTCTGGAACAAGCGGCAAGGTCCGATTGGTGAGGCGGCAGCAGGGCTTCGGCAAGCCAATGCGTTGGCCGATCTGCGGCGGTTGGAAATTAACGCCAATCTCGAACGGGCGTATGGATTGTACGAAGTGGCGACGCAGCAGTTGGTGTCCTTTGAGGACGGCGTGTTGAGGGAAGCGAATGCCGCCGTCAAAGCGGCTGAGGCGGCATATCGATTTGGGGAACGGGGCATTATCGACGTGCTGGACGCGCAGCGGGTGCTCCGAACGGTGCGTTTGGATTATCTGAGCGCCCAGTACGACTTGCAAGCGGCAATTATTGAAATAGAACAACTTCGCGCGGTGGACCCGGAGCAGAAATGAGCAAACGAAAGGCGAGCTTTCTTGGCGGGCTAGGGGCTTTGGTGCTCTTGGCCGGTTGTGGTGCGGCACCTGGCGAAACTGCCCAAAAGGCGGAGGCTCCGCCTGCTGCTAAGGACCCCATGGAGGTCCGGCCGACCGAGGATTTACTCAAACAACTGAAGATCGGAGCTCCGACCGAAAAGCCGGTGACCGCCAGCCTTAGGGTCTCCGGCCGTGTAGAGGCGGACGAGACGCGCATGGCGCGGGTGAGCGCTCCGGTGACGGGCCGGATCACCCAGCTCGATGTCTACCCGGGCCAACCGGTCAAGCGCGGCCAAGTTTTGGCGACGCTGTACGGCACCGAGCTTTCGACCGCGCAATTTGCTTACGTGAAAGCGGTTTCGCAGCAGGGGCTGATGCAGCGAGCCGCGGCGCGTGCGCAGCAGTTGTTGAAGGCCGACGTGATCGGCGCCGCCGAGGTGCAGCGCCGGGAGGCTGAGTTGCTCGAAGCGAGCGCAGAACTCTCCTCGGCCCACGATCAACTCCGGGTGCTCGGCATGAGCGAGGAGGCGATTACGCAGTTGCAGAAAGGGCGGACGGTGAACAGTCTGACCCAGATTGTGGCAACCATTGATGGCACCGTGCTCGAACGCAAGGTGACGATTGGGCAGGTGGTGCAGCCGGCGGATACGCTACTGGTAATCGCCGATCTGTCCCAGGTTTGGCTGGTGGCGGATGTCCCGGAACAGCAGGGCGGCGCGGTGGAAACGGGCAAACAAGTCGAGGCGGAGGTCTCCGCGTTTCCCGGGCAGATCATTCGTGGCAAGCTGAGTTTTGTCAGTTCGATCATTGATCCCGAGACCCGGACGGTGAGAACGCGCATGGACCTAGCGAATCCGAAAGGGCGGTACAAGCCCGCGATGCTGGCCATGATGGAGCTGAAAGACAATCCGGAACGGGAGACCGTGATCCCCGTGACGGCCGTGGTGCGGGAGGAGGACAAAGACTACGTTTTTGTCGAGAAGGCACCGGGACAGTTTGTAATGCGGCCCGTGAAGTTGGGCGCCGAACACGACGATGCCCGCGTGCTCGAAGAGCCTTGGCCTAACGGGCAACGCTTGGTGGTGGATGGCGCGTTCCACTTAAACAACGAACGGCGGCGTCTGGCGACGCAGGGGAGCTGAACCGATGTTAAACGCACTGGTCCGGGCCTCCTTGCGGCAGCGCATTGTGGTGGTGGTAGTCGCGCTGATCCTCCTTGTCTTCGGACTGGATGCGTCGCGGAAGTTGTCGGTCGACGCCTTCCCTGACGTCACGAACGTACAGGTGCAGATTGCGACCGAAGCGCCGGGCCGGTCGCCGGAAGAGGTGGAACGGTTCGTCACGGTGCCGGTGGAGATCGCGATGACGGGTCTACCGGGGTTGACGGAGATGCGCTCTCTGAACAAGCCCGGCCTTTCGTTAATCACGCTGGTGTTCACGGACGCAACCAATGTTTACTTCGCCCGCCAACTGCTGATGGAGCGTTTGGCGGAGGTGCGGAGCCGGCTGCCGGAGGATGTGACACCGATTCTCGGGCCGGTTTCGACGGCGCTCGGCGAGGTGTATCAGTACACGCTCGAAAAGCCCGGCGATGGGGAGCGGGCGCTGACCAAGGAAGAGCTTGTGGACCGCCGGATCGTACAGGACTGGGTGGTGCGGCCTCTGCTGCGGTCGATTCCTGGTGTGGCGGAGATCAACTCGACGGGCGGATATGTGCGCCAGTATCAGGTGCTCGTAGATCCGGACCGGCTGCTGCACTACGGCATCGCGCTGCAAGAGATTCCGCAGGCGCTCTCACGGAACAACGCGAATGCGGGCGGCGGCATTCTGCGGCAGCACGCCGAGCAGTACCTGATCCGGGGAATCGGTCTCGTGCGGAACCTGGATGACATCCGGTCGATCATCGTGAAAGAGGTGCGCGGCACGCCGGTATATCTGCGGCAGGTGGCCACGGTGCAACTCGGCGAAGAGGTGCGCTATGGGGCGATGATTAAGGGCGGCTACACGGAGGCCGTCGGCGGCATCGTGATCATGATCGCCAGCGGCAATGCCAAGGCCGTGGTCGAAAAGATCAAGGCCCGTGTGCAGGAGATCAACGAGAAGGGGATGTTGCCGGCGGGGCTGCAGATTGTGCCTTACTATGACCGGTCTGCGTTGGTGGACGCCGCGCTGATGACGGTCGCCAAGGTGCTGCTCGAAGGCATCGGCCTGGTGGTGATCATCCTGTTCCTGTTCCTGGGCGACCTGCGAAGCAGCGTCATCGTGATTGCGACGCTGGTGCTGACGCCGCTGCTCACGTTCCTCGTGATGAACCAGTACGGCCTGTCGGCAAACCTGATGTCGCTGGGTGGGCTGGCGATTGCGATTGGCTTGATGGTGGATGGCTCTGTGGTGGTCGTCGAGAACGTCTTCGCTAAGCTGGCGCACGGCGGGCGCAAGGATCGGCTGCAGATTGTCCGGGAAGCCGTGATGGAAGTCGGGACGCCGGTAATCTTTGGTATCGGCATCATCATTCTGGTGTTCCTGCCGCTGATGACGCTGGAAGGCATGGAGGGCAAAATGTTTGCCCCGCTGGCGTACACGATCGCCATTGCGTTGGGCATTTCCCTGGTGCTTTCGTTGACGTTATCGCCCGTGCTGTCGTTCCTGCTGCTGAAGGGCGGGGCGGAGCATGACACGTTGCTGCTGCGGATCATGAAGCGGCCGTTTGAATGGCTTTTAGGTCTTGCTCTGCGCAACCCGTACAAAACGATTGCGACCGTCGTGCTTGCTTTCATTGGCTCGGTTTCGCTGTTCCCCTATCTGGGCACTGCGTTCATTCCGGAGATGCGAGAGGGTTCGATTTCGCCGAATATCGACCGCGTCCCGAACATCTCGCTTGAGGAGGCCATTAAAATGGAAATGGCCGCGATGAAGGCCGTACGCGGGGTGCCGGGCGTCGAGAAGGTGGTCTCGCGGATTGGCCGTGGCGAGTCGCCCGCGGACTCGGCGGGCCAAAACGAGGCGGATGTGATTGCCACGTTGACTCCGGTGGACAAGCGGCCGAAAGGGATGACGCAGGATTCGATTGCCGAGGAGATTCGAAAGCGGCTGGCGAGTGTTCCCGGCGTCAACCTGGTGATGGCGCAGCCGATTTCCGATCGTGTTGACGAGATGGTCACCGGCGTGCGCGCCGACGTGGCCGTGAAGATTTTCGGCGACGATCTGGACGTGCTGATCCGCAAGGCGAATGAGGTCTCCAAAGTGGCCTCTACCATTCGCGGCATGCGGGACTCGCGCGTGGACCGCGTGGGCGGCCAACAGTATTTGAATATCGACATCGACCGGCAAGCCATTGCCCGGCATGACTTGAACGCCGCCGATATCCACGACGTGATTGAGACGGCGATTGGCGGCAAGGTGGCCACGGAGATCTATGAGGGTGAACGGCGATTCCAACTGATTGTCCGGTACCCCGAGGATCTGCGCAACAGCATGTCGGACGTGGAGAACCTGCTGATCAGCACGCCCTCCGGATCGAAGGTGATGATGAAGGCCCTCGCGAAGGTGAGCGTGAAGGAGGGACCGGCGCAGATCAACCGCGACACGGCGAAGCGCCGTATCGTCATCGGCATCAACGTGCAGGATCGGGACCTCGGTGGCTTCGTGAAGGAGCTGCAAGAGAAGGTGGAGAAAGACGTGCAGCTGCCCACCGGATACACGATTGAATGGGGCGGCCAGTTCCAGAACATGGAACGGGCGCTGAATCACCTGAAGATTATTGTCCCTATCACGATCGGCGCCATCTTCTTCCTGCTCTTCCTGTTGTTCGGTTCGCTGCGGTTTGCTGGTCTGATTATCACCGTGCTGCCGTTTGCATCAATCGGTGGCATTGTGGCGCTGTTCGTTTCAGGCGAGTATCTTTCAGTGCCGGCCTCGGTGGGGTTCATTGCCTTATGGGGCATCGCAGTGTTGAACGGTGTCGTCCTGGTTTCCTACATCCGCAAGCTGCGGGAAGAGGGCATGGACCAGCGGACGGCGATCGCCGAAGGAACGAAGCTCCGGTTCCGGCCGGTGATGATGACGGCCACCGTCGCCGCGCTGGGCTTGGTACCGTTCCTGTTTGCGACCGGCCCGGGTAGCGAGGTGCAGCGGCCGCTGGCGATTGTGGTGATCGGCGGATTAATCACGTCGACGTTGCTGACGTTGATTGTGGTGCCGACTCTCTATGGCATTTTCGAAGGCAAAGAGATGCTGGGCCCGGCGGAGAGCTTTGAGGAAGACGAGTCCTCGGTGGGCGCCTAGTCGTCGAGGATTTGGCGAATGGCTTCGCTGGGCGGCCGCGGAGATTGCGGCCGCTTGCGGAGATAGACGTTCACCTCTTCGAGCGAGCCGAATAGGCCGATGAAGCTGGGGTGGCGCCGGCCGGGGGCGCGGCGTTCGCGGGAGAAGTCGCGGGCGCGGAAGCTGCCGTTTTCGGCAATCACGGCCGCGCCCATCGGGCGGTACTCATGGGTGCCCGCGGCCCACGCTTGTTCGTTCTCGATCCAGAGTGCAAAGCCCATGAATGATATTATCGAGCGCATGAACAGACGTAGTTTTGCTACCACTCTGGCCGCGGGCGCGGCCCTGTCGACGACCGCCGCGGCGCAGGTTCCGCCGGCGAAGAAGGGCCGGCTGAAGCAGGGGGTCTGCGGGGGAGTCTTCCGCGGTTCCAATCTGGACTTCGATGGCCAGTGTAAGCTGGCGGCGGAGTTGGGTCTGGTGGGCTACGACCTGGTAGGCCCGGATCGGTTTCCGACGCTGAAGAAGTATGGCATCGTCCCCACGCTCGTGCCCGGCAGCAGCAAGCTGGCCGACGGCTGCAACGATCCGGCGCTGCACCCCGAGATCATTAAGAACACCTTGTCGTTGCTCGACGCCGCGGCTGCCGCGGGCGCGCCGAACCTGATCATGCTCTCCGGCAACCGGCGGGGCAAGACGGATGAACAGGGTATCGAGAACACGGTGAAGGTGCTGAATGCCGTCAAGAAGGCGGCCGAGGACAAGGGCATCACGCTGTGCATGGAGCTGCTGAACAGCAAGGTGAATCATCCGGACTATCAGTGCGACCGCACATCGTGGGGCGTCGAGGTCTGCAAGCGGGTGGGGTCGCCGCGGGTGAAATTGCTGTACGACATCTACCACATGCAAATCATGGAAGGCGACATCATCCGGACGATTGAGCAGAACATGCAGTGGTTTGGCCACTTCCATACCGCCGGCAATCCGGGGCGGCACGAGTTGAGCGTCGATCAGGAGATCAACTACAAGGGCGTCTGCAAAAAGATTGCGGACATGGGCTACACGGGCTACATCTGCCACGAGTACACCCCGGTTGTGAAGAATGCGCGCGAGGCGCTGCTTGAGGCGATTGAGGCATGCACGGTTTAACCCGGCGCGGCTTTTTGGTGATGCCGGCGCTCGCGGCGGGGAAGCTGCGGGCGCTGATTGTCGATGGCGAGAACAACCACGACTGGCAGACAGCGACGGCAGCCTTGCGCGAGATTCTGGAGGCGACGGGCCGGTTCGATGTTCGCGTCTCAACGAGCGGCGCGCCGGACTGGATGCCGCCGTTTGCGAGCGCGGACGTCGTGATCTTGAACTACAACAGCGGCCACTTGAAGACCGCGAAGCGATGGCCGTTGGCAGTGGAAGAAAGCTTCCTGGGCTATCTCGCCACGGGCGGGGGCGTCGTGATCTTCCATGCCGCCAACAACGCGTTTGTCGATTGGGCGGAGTACAACGAGATTATCGGGCTAGGGTGGAGAGACCCGGCGTTTGGCCCGGGATTGATCGTGACCAAGCGAGGGAACGTCAAGACGATTCCACCGCCGGATGGCCCCAAACCGGGGCACGGGCCGCGGCATGATTTCACCGTGACGACGATGCAGAATGGGCATCCCTTGACGAAGGGGATGCCGCGGCAATGGACGCAGCGCGCCGAGCAGTTAACGCATGGGCAGCATGGTCCGGCGCAAAAGCTGACGATCATCAGCTACGCGTGGTCGAAAGACTCCTTACGAAACGAACCCATGGAGTGGACGCGGAAATGGGGCAAGGGCCGGGTCTACACGACGATGTTTGGCCATACGTGGAAGGGTGAGGACAACCCGAATCTGCGAACGCCAGGGTTCCGGGCGACGTTCGCCCGCGGGGCGGAATGGGCCGCGACGGGCAAGGTCACATTGCCGCCGCCGTCGGCCGGCTAGATTTGTTGCTGCTTCCAGGCACCACGGCGAAACACGAGAATCGCAACGATGGCGACGGCGGTTTCCGCCACCGTGATCGCAGAGAAGACGCCGCGGGGGCCATAGCCTAAGCCGATGGCGAGGGTCCAAGCGAGGGGAATCTGCAGCACCCAGTAGCAGCCGAGGTTGATGAGGGTAGGGGTGTAGGTGTCCCCAGCTCCGTTGAAGGCTTGTTCCATCATCATGCCGTAAGAGAGGAAGACGTAGGCCGCGGAGATAAAGCGGAGGCACTCGGCGCCGATGGCGATGACGTTGGGTTCGTGCGTGAAGATCCCAAGAATAGACTCGGCGAAGACGAGGAAGACGAACGAGAGGCTGCCGAGGAAATACAGGTTGTAGCGGGCGGCGGCCCAGACGGAGGCCTCGGCGCGGTCCGGTTTTCCGGCGCCGAGATTTTGACCGACGAGCGTGGCGGCGGCGTTGCAGAGGCCCCAGGAAGGGAGGATGGAAAAGATGACAACCCGGATGGCGATCGTATACCCGGCCAGGACCTCGGCCCCGAAGGTGGAGGCGATGCGGATGAGGGCCGTCCAACTGGCGGTGGCGACGAAGATCTGGAACATGCCGGAGGCGGCCGGTTTCAGGATGTGGCCCATCAGTGTGCGATCGAAGCGAAGGGCGGCGGGGGTAAGCCGGATGCGGCCGGGCCCGCGAAAGAGCTGCCAGACCTGATAGAGGACGCCCGAGCCGCGGCCGATCACCGTGCCGACGGCCGCCCCGGTGATGCCCATCTCCGGGAACGGTCCCCAACCGAAGATGAGACAAGGGTTGAGCACAATGTTGATCAGATTGCCGAACCATAGGACCTTCATGGCGATGACGGCGTCGCCGGCGCCGCGGAAGATGGCATTCAGCAGGAAGAGCATCATGACCGTAGCGGAGCCGCCGAGGGATACGCGGGTGTAGCCGCTGTTGCGCAGCATGCCTTCGGAGGCGCCCATCAGGCTGAGCAGTTGCGGTGTAAACACGACGCCGATGACCCCGATGAGGACCGAGGAGGCCATCCCGATATAGATGGACTGCATGGCGCCGTGGGCGGCGGCTTCGGGATCCTTCTCGCCGATGCGCCGGGCGACGTAGGCCGTGGTGGCGAAGCTCAAGCCCATGGCGATGGCGAAGACGAAGGTCAGCAGGCTTTCTGTGAGACCGACGGTGGCGACGGCATCGTCCCCGAGTTGGGCGATGAAGAAGATGTCGACGACGGCGAACAGGGACTCCATGGCCGTCTCGAGAATCATCGGCGCGGCGAGCAGGACAATGGCGCGGCGCAGGGAACCTTCCGTGAAGTCTTTCTCTTCGCCGTTGAACGACTCACGGAGCGCTTGGAGAAGAGAAGCCATGCCGCCAGGATTCTGAGTCTAGCATGCCACCGGCGGTCTGCCTGGCTGATACAATCGGCTGCAAGATGACACGTCGAACTCTTGCTTATCGCGGTGCGGCCCTCTTTACGGCTGCTTCTTACGGGCGCATTTTAGGCGCTAATGAGCGGATTAATTTGGGGCTGATCGGCTGCGGCGACCGGGGGGAATATGTTTCCTCTGTGTTCACGGGCACCAAGCAGATCGATCTGACGGCCGTCTGCGATGTCTACGGGGCAAAGATCGACAAGATGCAAACCAAAGCGCCGGGGGCGAAGGGTTTCAACGATCATCGCAAGCTGCTCGAGCAGAAGAATGTCGATGCCGTTCTTATCGCCACCCCAGACCATTGGCACGCGGGCACGGCGATTGACGCGCTCAACGCCGGCAAGGATGTGTATGTCGAAAAGCCGCTGTCGCTGACGATTGAAGAGGGTCCGCGCATCGTGAAGGCGGCGCGCATCAACAACCGCATTTGTCAGGTGGGCATGCAGCAGCGGAGTGGCCAGATCTACCTGCAAGCGAAGCGGGAATACTTTGATACGAAGAAGCTGGGGAAGATCACGCTCGTCCGCACGTGGTGGCACGGCAATACCTATCACCTCCGCAAAGCCCCGGCCACGCTGTCGCCGCAACCCTCCAATCTCGATTGGGCGAAGTTCCTGGGCCCGCTGAAATGGCGCGACTACGATCCGCAGCAGTACTTTAACTTCCGCGCGTACCTCGACTACGGCGGCGGCCAAGTGACCGACCTGTTCACGCATTGGATTGACGTGGTCCATATGTTCATGAACCAGGACAACCCCATTGCGGCGAGCGCGGCGGGCGGCGTGTATCACTACAAAGACGGCCGGACGGCGCCGGATACGATTAACGTGTTGCTCGAATACCCGAACGACTGGACCGCAACGTTTGAAGCGACGCTGGCGCCGGGCATTCGGGGCGCGGCGATTGAGTTCTGCGGCACGGAAGGAAAGCTATATATCACCCGCAGCGAGTTTATCTTTACCGCGGCGGAACGCAATGCGGTGCCGGTGACGGTAAAGAGCCCGCGGGACCAGACGATTGACCACGTCGAGAACTTCCTGGAGTGCTGCCGGACGCGGAAGCTGCCGAACGGCGACGTCTATATCGGCCATCGGTCGGCGGCGGCGTCGCACCTTGGCAACATCGCTTATGTCCAAAAGCGGCGGCTGAATTACAATCCGGACCGGGAAGAAATTCTTCCGCTGTAATTGCTGGTTCCGGCCCCTGGTTTCCGCGTGGTACCTTTGAGGCGATATGAGGCAACTCCAGCCGGTGATCTGGATGAAGGGGACTCTGCTGAGTCCCCAGCATCTCCAGACGCAGGACCGGTTCATTGAATCCACTCTTCGATTCCAGACCGAAGCTCTCGCTTTCGCAGCGTGGGGTTTCGAAGATGTGCGCATTGACCACGAACAGCTTTCCAATGGCAATCTGGCCGTGGCGGAAGCGCGGGGAATGCTGCCGGACGGTTTGATGTTTGAGATTCCGGTGGCGGATCCGCCGCCGCCGCCGAAACTACTGGCCGAGGCCTTTGACCCGGACCAGAAAGAGCTCGATATTTACCTATGCATTCCGGAATCGCGGATTCCGGGGATGAACATCTCGCTCGCGACCAAGAAAGACGCGGCGACGCGGTACTACGCCGATGTCGCGATGCTGCGGGACGAAAACAATGGCACCGTGGAAAAGCCGGTGCAGATGGCGCGGAAGAACTTCCGGCTGTTGACGGGCAACGAGGCCCGCGAGGGATACTCGACGATCCGGATTGCCCGCGTGAAACGGCACGCCACGGGGACGCTTGAACTCGATCAGCGGTTTGTCCCGCCGCTGCTCGATGTGGCCGGCAGCGAATACCTGATGGCGATCACGCGCCGGCTGGTGGAGATCCTGGCGGCGAAGAGCTCCATGCTGGCCGGCGGCCGGCGGCAGAAGAACTTAAGCCTGGCTGATTTCGGCACCGCTGATATTGCGAACTTCTGGTTGCTCTATACGATCAACTCGCACTTTCCGATGTTCCAGCACTTGCTCGAAGTTCGGCAGGGGCACCCGGCGAAACTTTACGAGACAATGTTGTCGCTCGCCGGCGCAATGACGACGTTTTCAACCACGCTGCATCCGCGCGACCTGCCCAAGTACGACCACGACAATCTGGCGGGTTGCTTTACCGAACTGGATGATATGATCCGGAACCTGCTTGAGACGGTGATTCCGAGTAACTTCATCTCCTTGCCGTTGAAGCTGCTGCAGCCCTCCATCTGGGGCACGCCGCTGGCCGAAGACCGGTTCCTCAAGAACACCCGGCTGTATCTTTCGGTGACAACGGAGATGAACGAGGCCGAGATCATCACCAAGGTGCCGCATCTGATCAAACTTTGCTCGGCGAACCATATCGAGCACTTGGTCCGTCAAGCGCTGCCTGGGGTCCCGCTGACGCACGTGCCGCGGCCTCCTAGCGGGGTGCCCGCGAAGCTGAACTCGCAGTACTTCAGCATGGATCAGACCCCGGGGGGAATGGCTTGGGAAGCGATCACCCGGTCGAGGAATCTGGCCGCGTACGTGCCCGCGGACTTCCCGCGGCCGCAGCTCGAATTGATCATTCTTTTGCCCGAAGGCGCGAAGTAAGCTTCGCGCCTTCGGCGAGAGCCGATTAACCGCGCAGTGCGAAGAACGCCACTACCAGGATGGCGATGACGAGCAGCGCACCGAAGATGACGATGGGCAGGAAGTTGGACTTCGGCGCCGCCATCGGGGCCTGCGGCATCTGCGGCATTTGTGGCATCTGGGGAGCCTGCGGCATCTGCGGCATTTGTGGTGCCTGCACGTAGGGCATCTGCGGGGTTTGCATCTGCACGTAGGGCATTTGGGGCGCCTGCGGAGCTTGTGGCATCTGCGGCATTTGTGGCATCTGGGGAATCTGCGGCATCTGCAGATTCGGCATGCCGGCCATGCCGCCGCCACCGGGGGCGGGTGGCGCCGCCGCGGGATCGCCCGCGCCCGGTGCTTTGGGCGCGGCAAACATACGCGTGTATTCGCTAGGCCCGGCCGGTGCTCCGCCGGGTCCGCCCGCGGGGGGCTGGGGCGTGGTGAAGACTTGGGTGGCGCTCGCCGGCGGGGCGGCCGGTCCACCTAACGGCGGAAAGTTGGCCGGAGGCGCCGAGGGCGGGAAGTTAGCGGGGGCCGCCGCCGGCGGCGGGGCGGGGGTGAACGACGGCAGGGTGGCGCCGGGCGACCCTGCACTAAAGCCGCTGGGAGCAGGAGAGCCGCCGCCCGCACCGGGGGCGCCGAACATTTGGGTAAACTGACCGGGCTTATCGTTTGGCTTGGCCGGTGGGAGCCCCGCACTGGGACTCGGCAGGCCGCTGCCCCCAAGGGGCAAAGGTTCGGGCAGTTTTGGCGCGGCTGCCGGAGGCGGAGCCGATGGAGAAGCCGAGAACATGCGCGTGAACTCACCCGGGCCCTGTTGCTGGCCGGCTCCCGGGCCCTTGGCGGGGCTGGCGGGGAGCGCCTCGGGTGGAGGCATCGGCGCCGGGGCGGCGGCCGGGGTGGACGAGAACATCTGCGTGAAGGTACCGGGAGCGGAGGAGGCCGCGGGTGGTGGCGTTGCCGCCGCTGGCGGTGCGGGTGGTGGCGCCGAGGGGGTGGCAGCCGCGGGAGCGGCCGGTGGCGCCGATGGCGTCGAGAACATCCGCGTGAACTCTCCCGGAGGCGCAGCCGGGGCACTGGACATGGAGGTACCCGGTTTGTCGCGAGAGGGCACCTGGAACAGCTTCATGAAATCGTCGTCGCGGCTGCCGGTCCCGGCGGGGGGCTTGGCCGAGCCACCGGGTTCCGCCATGATGGCATTCGGATTGAACATCCGGGTGAACTCGCCCGCAGCGGGAGCCGTGGGAGTAACTTCGGAGGCGGAGGCGTTCACGCCGGCCGGGGCGCGGAAGGGAGGCAGGGTTTCGCCACGTTCGAGAGCGCCGGGAGGGATCGGGGCGCGGAACGGAGGCAGCGTCTCGCCTCGTTCGAGGGCTCCCGGCGCAATGGGAGCTTTAAAAGGAGGAAGGGTCTCCCCGCGTTCGAGCGCACCGGCGAACGATGGCGCTTTGAAGGGCGGAAGGGTCTCGCCGCGCTCCAGGGCTCCGGCGGGGATGGGTGCTTTGAAAGGCGGGAGGGTTTCTCCCCGTTTGAGCGCCTCGGACTGGGCGTTGCTCGGCGCGGCGGGCGGCACCGGTTTGGGCGCTGGCGCTGGAGCGGCGGTCGGGAACATGGCGGTGAACGAACTGGCCGCCGGCGGGGCCGCTGGTGGCGCTGCGGGCGGAGCGGGAGGAGGCGCTGGCTCGGCTGGTTTCACGGTGGCCGCCGGGGCAGGTGGGGCGGTCGCGAACATCGCGGTGAAGGAGGTTGGCTCGTTGGGTGCGGCGGCCGTTGGCGGCGGCGCAGGGGCTGCCTTGGGCTCGGGCGCGGGTGGGGCCGGCGGAGGGGGAGCGGTGGCGAACATCGCCGTAAACGAGGTGGTTTCGGCGGGGGCAGCGGGAGGTGGCGCTGGTGCGGCGACTGGCTTCGCTTCAGGTGCGGGAGGCGCAGGGGCCGGGGGAGCGGTCGCAAACATTGCTGTAAACGACGTTGTTTCGGAAGTGGTGGCCGGCGGCGGTGCGGCGGGTGCCGATTGCTGGGGAGGCTGCGGTTCCGGAGTGGCCGGAGTGGCCGTGGCAAACATGGAAGTGAACGAGGGCGCTGACGTTGCCGGCGCGGGAGCCGCTGGGGGCGGCGGCGCGGTGGCGAACATCGCGGTGAAGGAAGGTTCGGTGACCGGAGCTGGGGCTGGCGGCGTGACCTTGGGCATCTCCTCGGTTGGTAGTTCCTTCGGTTGCGTTTGCTGTTGGCGTGGCTGCACCGGCAGCGACTCCACCCACGCCCGGAATGACTTCCGGTCGGGCAACAGTTCGGCGACCACGTACGGACTCCCTTCGAGTTCTCCCCGTTCGACGATCAGCCGGGCGCCATCAGGGCTCAGCTGGTCAAGTTTCGCCAATATGGCTTCGTTCTCCGGCGTTCGGCCGGCGACGAAGAGATGGGCTTCAAGCGCCCTGCCCGTCGCGACTTCCCGGGCTACAAAAGTCTTAATGCCATCATCGCGGAGCGGGGCAAGCAGTTCGTATTTGTCGTAGAAGCTCATCAGCCAATTCGCCCTTCTGGTGAGTCAAGCTTACCATGCAGCGCGGAATTTCGAGACTGGTTCCATCACCGAGTTTCCTTGCGGATTCTCCTGATTATTTTGTCCGGGCCGCGCGGATTTCTCCCCGGCATTGCGCGTAACATAAGGGGTCACGATGCACAACGGCTATGGTAGAGTGAATGCTGCCAGAAATGGCAAGGTTCTCGAATGAAACAGCTTTCCCGCGTTGTCTGGTCGGAGGGGATGTATCTCGGGCCGCACCATTTCCAGGTGCAGGGCCGGTACTTCGAAGACTCCATCCGCTTTGTCACCTCGTCGCTTTGGTTTGAAGCGTGGGGTTTAATCGGGTGCGAACTCGATTCTGAAGCGCTCTTGAATGGTACGTTGGCCCTCCTCCATGCCCGCGGGGTCTTCCCGGATGGTCTGGCGTTTCATATGCCCGACCATGACGCCCTCCCCGCCCAACGCTCCTTTGCGGATCTGTTTCCGGTTACTCGGGATACCGTCACCGTTCTGTTGTCCGTGCCGCCGATGAAGCACAACGGCCTCAACTGCATGCCGGCCGAGGACAACCCGGGTTCCTCCGTCCGTTTTGCCGCGCAACCGGTTTCGCTGTTTGATGAAACCACCGGCCGCGACGAGAAGCCGGTCCGGCTGGGCCGGAAGAACGTCCGCCTCGTGCTTGATACTGAGCCGTTTGACCCGAAGCAGTCGATCCCGATCGCTCGCGTACAACGCGACGGCAAGGGCGGCTTTGTCTTCGATTCGACGTTTATTCCTCCCTGCATTCAACTGGGCGCCAGTGAACGGCTGCTCTCGATTCTTGCGCGGCTGATTGAAATTCTTGAGGAAAAGAGCTCAACGCTGAGCCGGGGCAAGTCGGCGGGGGCCAGCCTTTGGTCCGAGTATTCGACGAGCGAGATCGCTACGTTTTGGATGCTGCACAGCGTGAACGCGGCCGTGCCGGAGCTGCGTCATATTCTGCGGGTGAAGAAAGGCCACCCGGAAGAGCTGTATACAACGATGGCCCGCCTGGGCGGCGCCCTTTGTACCTTCGCCCTCGAGTCGCACCCGCGCGACGTACCGTTATACGATCACCGCAGTCTCGACAAAACTTTTGAAGCGCTCGACCTCCACATTCGCACTCATCTAGAGACGATTGTGCCCACCCGCTTTGTCGAAATCGAACTTGAGAAGACCGCCGACTACTTCTACCGCGGCGCGGTGACCGATACGCGCGCCCTGAACAAATCCCGCTGGATTCTCGCCATCCGCTGCAACATCGGCGAAGCCGAGGTGATCCGGCGTACGCCGATGCTGGCTAAACTCAGTTCTTATGATTGGGTTCCCAAGCTGGTCGAACGCGCAATGGGAGGCATGGCGCTCACCCATTTGCCGGTGCCGCCTTCCGCCATCCGAAGCCGCGTCGATGCCCAATACTTCTCAGTGACCTGCGCCGATCCGCATTGGAGCCAGATCAATCGGACCCGGCAGGTTGGCTTGTACATCCCGGGCGATCTGCCCGACCCGAAGCTTGAGCTGTTTGCGTTGTTGGACTCGTAACCCCCACATCCGGAGGACCCGATGAACCCTACTGCCACCCCAGCCCCTCCCGCCGCCTACGGCACGGAACGCCGCGCTGAGAATCTCGCCTTTGTGTTTCAGGAAGTGTTCACCGTCGCCGAACGGCTTCGTTCCAATCGTCAACCGGTTACCGACCCCAACGTGTTCCGGCAACAGGTCCGGGAGGCCATCAAGGGCGCTGACGCCGAAGCACGCAAGCGCGGCTACGATCAGCAGGAAATCCAACTCGCCATTTTCGCCGTCATCGCGTTTCTGGACGAATCGATTCTGAATCTGCGCAGCCCCGTGTTCGCGGATTGGCCCCGGCAGCCGCTGCAGGAAGAGTACTTTGGTCACCATGTGGCCGGCGAAGTCTTCTTTCAGCACCTGAATAACCTAATCCGGATGAACGATTCGCAGTCGCTGGCCGATCTGCTGGAAATGTTCCAGCTATGCATGTTGCTGGGCTTCGCGGGCCGGTATTCGATCGGCAACCGCGCCGAAATCACCCCGATCGTCAACGCGGTTGGCGAGAAGATTCACCGGATTCGCCGTTCGTCCGCGCTGCTGTCCCCGGAATGGCAGCCGCCGCCGTCGACGAGTGCGCCGCCCGCCACCCACGACCCGTGGGTGAAGCGGATCCTCTACGCCGCCGTCGGCTGTGTTGCCTTTGCGGTTATCGGTTACGGTGTTTACTACTACTTGCTCGACGGGGGCATTTCTACCCTGCAGCAGCTGGCCTTAGGACGCTAACGGAGCCTCGCGATGTCCCCACTTGTCATTGCACTTATTGGACTTATCCTCTGGATCGGACTCTCGGTCGGCGTCGGCTTTCTGCTCGCGTTGAAAGGTTCGACGCTCTACATTGTCATCGGCCTGCTCAGCATTGTGGGCATTATCGGGGCTGGCTTCTTCGTTTGGTGGAAGAACAAGCAGGATGCTGCCAGCGGCGCCAAACCGAGCGGCGACCCGGAGATCGATGGCTTGGTGAAGGAAGTGGAAGCCAAGCTGGCGGCGGCCAAAGCCGTCGCGGGCGCCAAGATCGGTAATCTGCCGCTGTTCTTTGTCATGGGCGAACCCGGCAGCGTCAAGACAACTTCCATGCTCCATTCGGCACTAGAGCCGGAACTGGTTTGCGGCCAGGTGTATCAGGATACGAACGTGGTGCCGACGCGCCTGGCGAACGTCTTCCTGGCTAAAAACACGTTGTTCCTGGACACGGGCGGACCGTTAATGGCCAACGCCGACCGCTGGCAGCGTCTCGTCCGGCGGATGGCGCCGGGGGCGTTGAAGAGCGTGATGGGCGGCGCGGCGCAGGCTCCGCGCGCGGTGGTGGTTTGCTTTGACGTCGAGCGCTTTCTCGCGCCCGGCGGCGGCGAGGCGATCACGGCTTCGGCGCGGAATTTGAATGCCCGATTGGGCGATATCGCGCAGACCCTGGGTATCAACTTCCCGGTGTACGTCCTGTTCACGCGCATGGACCGCATGCCGTTCTTCCACGATTTCGTCCGGAACTTTGCGAACGAAGAAGCCTTTCAAGTGTTTGGCGCCACGGCGCCGCTGCCGGCCGGGGCCGCTCAGGGCATTTATGCCGAAGAGGCCACGCGCCAGATCAGCCAGCTGTTCCAGAATCTGTGCCACTCGCTGAGCGACAAGCGGCTGACCTATCTACCGCGCGAGACGGATCCGGAGAAGCTGCCGGGCGCTTATGAGTTCGCCCGCGAGTTCAGGAAATTGCGGGCGCCCATCGTACAGTTCCTGGTGGATCTGTGCCGTCCGAGCCAGTTGCGGACGTCGCCCTTTCTGCGGGGATTCTACTTCTCTGGCGTGCGACCAGTGGTGGTGGATGACAGTGGCTCGCTACGGTCGGCGCGCGAGCAACACCAGCCGGCCCTCGACGCGGGCGGCAGCGCCACCAAGGTTTTCAAGCTCGGCCCGGGCGGATTGATGGCGCAGGGGGTGCAGGGTACGCCGCAAGTTGGCGCCACCCGCAAGGTGCCGCAATGGACGTTCCTCGGCCGCCTCTTCAACGATGTACTCCTGGGCGACAAAGACGCCCTGATGGCTTCGAGCGCTTCCACCAAGACCAGCATGGCCCAGCGCATTCTGCTGGCGACCGCCGCCGCCGTCGGGTTGGTGGCTCTGACTGGCTTTACGGTTTCCTACCTCGGTAACCGGAGCCTCGAAAACGATGCGATCGAAGCGGCGAAAGGGATGGCGAGTGTCAACGCGACCGACCCCGCGGCGTTGCCGGAGGTCTCGGCGCTCGAAAAGCTCGAAACGCTGCGCGGCACCTTGCAAACCCTGGATGGATACCGCGTCAACGGCGCTCCGTATAGCCTGCGTTGGGGGTTGTACTCCGGCGATGCGGCTTATCCCGAAGTGAAGAAGATCTGGTGCCAGAAGTTCAATCAGCAGTTGCTGGGCCCGACGGTGATGAATCTGCAAAATCAGATGAAGCGGCTGCCCGCCACGCCGAACGCCGGCGATGACTACTCGGCCAATCTCTCCAATCTGCGGACCTATCTGACGGTGACTGCCTATCCGGACAAGGCCGTGCCGGAGATCACCAGCCCGGCGCTTCTGGCCGCGTGGTCGGCCGGCAAAAATGTCGACGAGCCCCGGCAGAACCTGGCGCGGAAACAATTCGAGTTTTATAGTGACTTCCTGAAGACCGGCGGCTGCCCGCTGCCGTTCGATGCGGATGCGGTCAGCAACTCCCGCCGCTACCTCTCTGGCTTTTCCGGGGTGAACAGCATCTACGCCTCCATGCTGGCCGCCGCCAACAAGGCGAACAAGCCGGTGAACTTCAATCGCGACATTAAGGATACGGCCGACTTCGTCGTAAACAATAAGGACGTGCTGGGCGCGTTCACCCGGCCCGGCTTTGCTTCCATGTCCGGGTTTATCAAGAATCCCAAACCGTTCTTCGGCGGAGAAACATGGGTCCTTTGCGGCGACCCCGCCGCGAGCAAAGACACCGCGCGGACCACATGCGACTCCCGCCAGAATTACGATCTGGCCCAGCTGACGAAAGACCTGACCGATCTCTACAGCGCCGATTACATTCGGGCGTGGCAAGCGTACATGAAAAACTCGACGGTCGTGAAGTTTAAGGACCTGGAGGATGCCGCCACCAAGCTCGAAGCGCTTTCGAACAATACCACCCCGCTGATGGCCCTCTTCTGGCTGGCCACCCAGCATACTTCGGTGGACAACGACAAGATCAAGGTGGCTTTCCAACCGATTCAAGAAGTGGTGCCGCCGCCGGCTACCCTCGTCAAGTACATCTACGAAGACAAGAACGGAACGTACATCGACTCGCTGACCAAGCTGCAGAAGGGCGTGGCGGATGCAGTCGCGGCCAAGGCCGATGTGAACGTTGCCAACCAGACTGTCACCATGGCGAGCGACGCCCGCATGACGGTGAAGGGCGTGGCGCGGCGATTCAACCCGGACCCGAGCGCCCAGATCGACCAGCTCTCCGCCAAGCTGCTTGAGGACCCCATCACGCAGGTGGAACGGATGTTGAAGGGCGTCGGCGCCGATGAACTCAATGCGAAAGGCGCGGGCATGTGCCGCGGGTTCAATGCCCTGGCGAACAAGTTCCCGTTCAACCCCACATCAAAGGTCGATGCGACCATCGACGATGTCAACAAAGTCTTCCGTCCCTCCGATGGGCTTTTGCCCGCTTTCTATAAAGAGAGCCTGCAGAAGTATCTGAAGAAGGAAGGCGATGAGTACAAGCCGACCGGCGAGCCGGGCCCGATTCAAATGAACCCGAACTTTGTCCGCTTCTTTAGCGAAGCCATGCGGTTTGGCGACATGATGTACCCGAACAATGCTTCGGCGCCCTCGCTCAAGTACACGCTCACCCCCGTCAAAACCGACGTGGTGCAGGGCTTCAATTTGTCGATCGATGGGCAGAAGGCCTCGCTTGGCGCGAGTGGCGGCGGCAAGCAGTTCACATGGCCGGGCGCGGGAGAGGCTAAGATTGGCGTAAAGGTGAGTGGTGGAACGGAGTTTTCCGCCGCGGAAGAGCGTGGATTGTGGGCCGTCTTCCATTTCTTCGCCAACGCCGATAACCAAACCCCCTCGGGCACTAACTACGTGATCGAATGGTTCCTCCGCTCGGGCCGGAACAACGAAACGATGAAAATTGAGGGCAAGGAAGTACGCTATAAGTTCCAGGTGGACGTCCCAATCTTCTCGAAACAATTCTTTAATCAACTTCGCTGCGTGTCCAATCCGGCGAAATAGTACCATGAGGTGGTAGTACTCCAATCCAATGCAACTTCCCTCCCGCATCGGCAAGTACGAGCTTCAGGAGTTTCTCGGCGGCGGTATGTCTCACGTCTACCGTGCGCAGGATACCGTCCTGGGTAGAACCGTGGCGGTCAAGATTTTGACCGAGCAGGGCTGCGCGGACGCGGAGGCGAAGGCTCGCTTTCTGCAAGAGGCCCGCTTGGCCTCCGGCATTGCGCACGAAAACATTATCAGCGTGCACGATTTCGGTGAGGAGCAGGGAAAGCCCTTCATCGTGATGGAGTTCCTGCGCGGCGAAAGCCTACGCGAAGCGCTCCGCAGTGGCCGCGCCGGCGACGCGCGCGCCCGGTTAATGCTGGCGGTGCAGATCGCCAAGGCCATCGATTACATCCATCTGAAGAAAATCATCCACCGGGACATCAAGCCCGAGAACCTGCAGGTGGATCAGACCGGCCGGATCAAATTGATGGATTTCGGCATCGCCAAGTCCGAAGGGATGCAGTTGACGCGCGCAGGGTTCACCCTGGGCACGCCCTATTATATGGCTCCGGAGCAGGTCCTGGGTCAGCAGGTGACCCCGGCGGTGGACGTCTACGCCTTCGGTATTTTGCTCTTTGAAATGCTCACCGGGCTCAAGCCCATCAATGGCGAAACGATTGAGAAGATTTTTAATCAGATCCTCTATGAGCCGTTGAACATGGACCCGCTGCGCCAAGCCGGTTTAGGCGAACCGATCGTGCAGATCATTGCCCGCTGCACCGCCAAAAGTCCGCAGGACCGGTATGCCAAGCTGTGGGACGTGGCCGTGGATATCGAGCGCTTCCTGGGCTTGAATCCGACGACACAACGCCCTTCCACCGGGACGATGTCCATGCCTGCCGCGCCAACCATGCCTCCGGTACCGGCCATGTCGCAGTCGTCGGCCTCGATGTCGAGCCCCCGGCCCACGCAGCAATCTACCCCCTATCAGCCATCGGCTTCCTATACTGCGCCCGCGCCGGTTCCGACCCAGTCGCGTCCGGCGGCGCCGGTGGATGAGAGCCTGCCTGCATTTGTGCGCGCGCTGCCCGGTCCGCTGCAGAGCCAAACGGGACTTATGATCCTCGTAGCCCTGGGAGTACTACTGATTATGGTGGTTCTCTATTTCGCAATCTCCCTAGTTGCGTAAACTATCTGTATGCAACTTCCCGTGCGGTTCGCCAGGTACGAGCTGCAAGAGTTCTTGGGCGGAGGGATGTCTCATGTCTACCGGGCGGTAGATACGGTGATGGGCCGCGCCGTGGCGGTGAAGATTTTGACCGAGCAGGGCATCCGCGATGAGGAAGCCAAGCAACGGTTTCTGCACGAGGCGCGGATGTCGGGGTCGATCCAGCACGACAACATTGTGACCGTGCATGACTACGGCGAGGAGCAGGGCTATCCGTTCATGGTCCTCGAGTTCCTGCGAGGCGAAGACCTGCGGGAAGCGATCCGCAAGGGCCATACCGGCGACAATGCCAACAAGGTGCGGATTGCGCTCGAAGTAGCGCAGGCATTGGCCTTCGTCCATCAGCGCAACATTATCCATCGCGATATCAAGCCCGAGAATATCTACATTGAGCAGAGCGGGCGCGCCAAACTGATGGACTTCGGCATCGCCAAAGCCGAGGGCTTAAACCTGACGAAAACCGGCAACTCCATGGGAACTCCGTTCTACATGGCACCCGAGCAAGTCATGGGGACAAACATTACGGCATTGGCGGACATTTACTCTTACGGCATGGTGCTCTACGAGCTGTTTGCCGGGGTGAAGCCTGTCAACGGCGATACCCTGCAGCGCCTCTTCTACATCATCCTCCACGAGACCCCCGATCTCCAGCCACTGATCGCCAAAGGAACGCCCCAACCGGTGATCGACCTGATTCAGCGGTGCATCGCCAAGAAACCGGAAGAGCGGCTCCAGAGCTTCGGCGCGGTCGTTGAAGTGCTGAAAGGAATCCTCGCCGGAGCGTATCAGCCGCCCGCGCCCGTACCCGCTTCCCGGCCGCAAGCTGCCGAGAGTGGCGCAGGCGACGGAGGATTGAAGATTGGCCTGATCGCGGGGGCCATCGGATTGGTCTTGATCGTTGGCGCCGTGGGAGTCTGGTACGCGCTGCGGCCCAAACCGGTGGTGGGAACGCCGCCCACCACGAAGGTCGAAACGCCAGTTCGCGGGGGCGCCGTCGTACCGGTGCCCGCGGGTGATTTTCAATTTGGCTCGAACAAGAGCAGAGTGACCCTGGCCGAGTTTTCTATCGATCGCACGGAAGTTTCGAATCGCGCCTATGCCGAGTTTGCGCAGGCCACCGGCGCACCGGTGCCCACCGGAACGCCGGAGCTTCCGGTGGTTAATGTCACCTTCGATCAGGCGAAATCGTTTTGCGCCTGGGCCGGCAAGCAACTGCCAAGTGAGCTGCAGTGGGAGAAGGCGGCGCGCGGCACCGATGGCCGCAGCTATCCCTGGGGTAGCGAAATGAAGGCCGAATTCGCCGCGGTGAAAGAGAATCCGCTGGCGGCCAATGGTCCGCTGGCGGTTGGATCACTCACCGCGGGGCAGAGCCCCTCGGCGGCGTTGAACATGGCGGGCAATGTTTGGGAGTGGGTGGAGAAGCCACATACCCCCAGCGCATTGGCGGTTGAAAGCCTGCAGGGCGCGCTGAAACCGCCGCCGACGGCGGCCGAGCCATGGCACTACATTAAGGGCGGCTCGTTTGATCGCGGCATCGCCGAAGCGCTGTCGTTTGAATTCGTCAGTCTGCCCGCCCGTTTCGTCAGCCCCAATATCGGCTTCCGGTGCGTGCTGCTGCCAAAATAGTGCGATCGGGCGGGGCGACCCTTTACACTGAGTAAATGGGTAATATTCTGCAGTCCCTCCCGCTTGGCGAAAAGGTGGGCATCGCCTTCTCCGGCGGCTTGGACACGAGCGCGGCGATCTATTGGATGCGGCAAAAAGGCGCCGTTCCGTATTGCTACACGGCCAACCTCGGCCAGCCGGATGAGCCGGACTACGACGAGATCCCCAAGCGGGCCATGGAGTGCGGCGCCGAGCAGGCGCGCCTCATCGACTGCCGTCCGCAGCTCGTCCGCGAAGGCTTGGCCGCGTTGCAGTGCGGTGCGTTCCACATCACCACCGCCGGGGTCGCCTACTTCAACACCACGCCCATCGGCCGCGCCGTCACCGGCACCATGCTCGTCGGCGCGATGAAGGAAGACGCCGTCAATATCTGGGGCGACGGCAGCACCTACAAAGGCAACGACATCGAGCGCTTCTACCGCTACGGCCTGATGGTGAACCCGAAGCTGAAGATCTACAAGCCCTGGCTCGACCAGACCTTCATCGATGAACTCGGCGGCCGGAAAGAGATGTCGGAGCTGCTCGAAAAAGCTGGCCTGGGCTACAAGATGTCGAAGGAGAAGGCCTATTCGACCGACTCCAACATCTGGGGCGCCACGCACGAAGCCAAGGATCTCGAGTTTCTCAACGCCGGCATCAAGATCGTTGAACCCATCATGGGCGTTGCGTTCTGGAAGGACGATGTCACCGTGAAGGCGGAGACCGTTACGGTTGAATTCCACGAGGGCCTGCCCGTTGCGCTCAACGGCAAGCACTACGACGATCAGGTGGAACTCGTCATGGAGGCCAACCGCATCGGCGGCCGCCACGGCCTTGGCATGAGCGACCAGATTGAGAACCGCATTATCGAAGCCAAGAGCCGCGGCATCTACGAGGCGCCGGCCACGCTGGAGCAATACCACACCATGGGCCGCCGGCTCGGCCGGTTGCTGTACGAGGGCCGCTGGTTCGATCCGCAGTCGATGATGCTGCGCGAGACGCTGCAGCGCTGGGTGGCCAAGGCCGCCACTGGCGAGGTGTCGATTGAGCTCCGCCGCGGCAACGACTACAGTATCCTCGATACCAAGAGCCCGAACCTCACCTATAAGCCGGAACGGCTGACCATGGAAAGCGGCAAGGGCGAGTTCACCCCGCTCGACCGCATAGGTCAACTCACCATGCGCAACCTGGACATCACCGACAGCCGCGACAAGCTGTTCATCTATTCGAATGCCGGCCTGCTGGGCCCCAACGCGTTTGAAGGGATGCGCTTGCTCGACGGAGAAAAGAGCGAAGACTAGCGTGGTGATCTCGCTCTTTATTACCTGCTATAACGACGCGCTGTTCCCGCAAACGGGGAAGGCGGTGGTCGAGGTGCTCGAACGCCTCGGCCACACGGTCGAGTTCCGCGCGGCGCAAACCTGCTGCGGGCAGATGCACTACAACACCGGCTACCGGCAGGACTCCTACGCGCTTCTCCGGCAGTTTCTCGAGGTGTTCGCCGATGCCGAAGTAATCGTGTGCCCGTCGTCGTCCTGCGTGGCGATGATGCGCGACCACTATCCGAAGATGGCGGAGCAGTTGAACGATCCGGAGCTGAAGGCGCAGGTGGAAGCCATTCTGCCGCGAGTGTTTGAGTTCTCGGAACTGCTCATCGATAAGCTGGGCGTGAAGGACGTCGGCGCGTTCTATCCGCATACGGTGACGCTGCATTCCTCCTGCCACGCGCTGCGGTCGCTGCATATCGGAACCAAGCCGGCCGAACTGCTGAAACAGGTGAAGGGGCTGACGCTGCTCGAACTTCCCGACGCCGACCAGTGCTGCGGCTTCGGCGGGACGTTCGCCGTGAAGAATCCGGACGTCTCGGCGGCCATGCTGTCGGATAAGCTGCAATGTGTTTTGGGCACCAAGGCCGAAGCCTGCACGGGCGCGGACAACTCCTGCCTGATGCACATTGGCGGCGCGCTGAGCCGGCAGCGAACCGGCGTCCGCACCATCCATCTGGCCGAGATTCTCGCCTCCACGGAGAAGCAAAAATGAGCGTTCGCGTCGGCGAAGCCGCCAGTGCTCCGCCCTTTCCCGAAGCCGCCAAGAAGATGGTGGCCAACTCGCAGTTGCGCCGCAACGTGCGCCACGCGACGGACGTCATCCGCACGAAACGCGGTCGCGTCGTCGGCGAGAAAGAGGATTGGGAGGCGCTGCGCGACGCCGGCAAAGCGATCAAGGACCATACGCTGGCGAATCTTGATCGCTACCTCGTCCAGTTCGAAGAGGCCTGCACCAAGGCCGGCGGCAAGGTGCATTGGGCGCGCGATGCCGACGAGGCCAACCGCATCATCGTCGATCTCGTCAAGCAGTACAACTCGGACGAGGTAATCAAGGTCAAGACGATGACCTCGGACGAGACGCGCTTAAACGTCGCGCTCGAAGCGGCCGGCGTTACGCCGTTTGAGACCGACCTCGCCGACCTGATCGTGCAACTCGGCGAAGACAAGCCGTCGCATATCGTCGTGCCCGCGCTGCACCGCAACCGCATGGAGATCCGCGAGATCTTCATGAAGAAGATGGGTCTTGATACGCTCGGCTACCAGCCGGAAGATCTCACTGCGGCGGCGCGCAAGTACCTTCGCGAGCGGTTCCTGCGCGTGAAGGTGGGCATCAGCGGGGCGAACTATCTCATCGCTGAGACCGGCTCGGTCGTTGTCGTCGAATCGGAGGGCAACGGCCGCATGTGTCTCTCGCTGCCGGAGGTGCTGATCAGCATCGTCGGCGTCGAGAAGGTGATTCCGCGCTTTGAAGACCTCGAGGTTTTTCTCCAACTGCTGCCCCGCTCCGCCACCGGCGAGCGCATGAATCCGTACAACTCTATCTGGACCGGCGTCACCCCCGGCGACGGACCGCAGGCGTTCCATATCGTGCTGCTCGATAACGGCCGCACCGAAGTGCTTGCCGACCCTGAGTCCCGCGAGACGCTCGATTGCATCCGCTGCGGAGCCTGCCTGAACGCCTGCCCGGTTTACCGCCAGACCGGCGGCCATGCCTACGGATCGGTGTACGGCGGCCCGATCGGCGCGATTCTCACGCCGCAACTGCAGTCGATGGAGCACTCGCAAACGTTGCCGTACGCGTCGTCCCTGTGCGGCGCCTGCTACGAAGTGTGCCCGGTGAAGATCAACATCCCGGAGATTCTGATTCACCTGCGCACGAAGGTGGTGGACAGCGGCCACGCGCCACTGGCCGAGCGCCTGGCGATGAAAGGCGCCGCGTTCGCCATGTCGAAAGCCAGCCGCCTCAGCCTCGCGCACGCGTTTGCCCGGCTGGGGCAGTGGCCGTTTAACGACGATGGCAAGCTCGACAATCTCCCCGGCCTGCTCGCCGGGTGGACTGAGACGCGGGACCTTGATGCAATCCCGTCGGAATCGTTCCGCGAATGGTGGTCCAAGCGATGACGGCCCGGGAAGAGGTTCTCGCCCGCATCCGGAAGAATCAGGGCGGCCCGGCGGATCAATCCATTCCGCGAGAGTATGCCGATTCTTCGTTGTTGTCGCGCGCCGAAGTGGTCGAGCAGTTTGCCGATCGTTTGCGCGACTACAACGCCACTGTGCATCACTGCGCGGCATCCGCGATCGCGGACGTGGTTTCCAGTGTCCTGCACGAGCGGAAGAAGTCCGGGCTCCTGATTCCCGCCGGCCTGCCCGCCGCGTGGCTCCCGGCCGGTTGCACCTTTCGACTTGATGACGGCCTCTCCTACGCCGAACTCGATGCTAGCGAAGGGGTGCTGACGGCTTGCGATGTAGCCATTGCGCTGACGGGCACCATCGTGATTGCTCACTCCCCGGCGCAAGGTCGCCGCGCGCTCTCGCTCGTGCCGGACTATCATCTCTGCGTGGTGCACCTCGACCAACTCGTTGCCACCGTGCCCGAAGGGATGCGCCGCATGGCCAATCTGCTGCCGGCGCCGCTCACTACGATCTCCGGCCCTTCGGCGACTTCCGATATTGAGATGATCCGGATTAAGGGTGTCCACGGCCCCCGGACGCTCGAGGTGATCCTGGTCGAATGACTTCCGCGCCCACCACTGAGCTCCGGTACTCCAGCCGTTGGGTGAAGTGGTGGTTGGCGCTAGTGTGCGCGTTTGTTCTGGCGCCGTTTTACGCGGCGCCGTTTCTGGGTGAAGAGGAGGGCGTCCGGATTGCGATTCCGATCTGCGTCCCGGCCACCTACCTGTTGCTCCAGCTCGCATTCAATAAACGCCAGGCCGTCGTCAGCGCCAAGGGCGTCCGCGTGCGCCACCGGCCCTTTCCTACCCCCATGGGGATGAACGTACGGCGGGAAGACATCGCACACTGCTATGTCCGCGAGGTCGTCGAGTACAACGAAGGACAGGAGATCGACCGCAGTTACCTGGCGGGCGTCGAAACGAAACAGGGTGCCCTTCAGGACGTGACCGACCTGTTGCCGTCGGTCAACATGGCGTGGGAGGCGGCTTACCAGATCTGCGGCGTGCTGAACACTCAGCCCGCGGCCCCCAAGCTGGAGGTCCGTCCGGTGCAGAAATCTGCGCGCGCCCCGGCCGGCTGGAAGCGGACCATTTTGCTTTGGTTGGTGCTCTTCCTTGGGGCGATCGCGGTGGGCGGCTACTGGGAGTTGTCGCGCAACCACCGGAGCGTCGATCCCAGAACCGGCGTCAGACCCTTATAGTCGGCCATCTCCGGCGGAATGGTTTCGAGGACGCCGAGCAGCAGTCCGCGCTGCTCCGCCGTCAGCGTAGCTACCGCCTGTTGGTAGGTATGGATCGTAAACAGCACGCAGCCCGACTCCGGCAGAGCCGTCAGCGTCTGCCGCTCCACGCGGAGGAAGCAGCGTTCGCCCGCGTTGGCTGCCGTCACCTCTGAAATTACGGAACGAAGCCAATCGTTCCAGCGGGGACTCAGGTCCAGCCGGTTGGTCGGCTTCATGCTCCAGTTCAGACGGCCCACCGGCCGGCCGGGCTTCAGCCGTTCGAGAAGGTTCCGCGTGGGTGACCCCAGTTTTTCGGCGTAGCCCGGCACGGGTGCGTGGATTTCGAGGAGCGGACGTCCCAGCTTGTCATTCAGACACCAGCCGTTGGCGAAACAGAGGTGGCCAGCTATGAGTTCTTGCTCTCCGGTGGCCCGCAGAATCAGCAAATCCTCGGCGACAATCGCCCCAATCTCCGCCATCGTTTGCCCTGGTAAACCCAGCACCGCAGCCATTTCCCGCTGCGCGCGCTCCGAGCCCGGCAGCGCCTGTTCGTAGTACTCGGGCATCTCTGCTAACAACCGCGCCTTCTCCCGCAACTCCCCCGCGGTTGCCTCGTCCGCTTCGAGCACCGGCTGTCCCGGCCCGAGCGGAGCCACTCCGAGCCGCAGTTCGAAGCGAGAGGAAAAGAAGGGAAAGTATTGCCAAGGGATCATTATGGTTATCTTTATGATGGTAGACTTAGCATTTCCCTTATGCGTGTTCATCTGGTAAATCCGAGTGATATGGCTTTCGGCACGGCCGTCATCACGCCACGCTGGCTGTACGTTTTAGCTGCCGCGACGCCCGAAGAGTTTGGCGACCCCGTAATCTGGGACGAAACTCTCGAGCATTTTGACCCTGCGCAGGTGAAAGCCGGCGATGTCGTCGGTATCGGAGTCCACACCGGGAACGCCCTCCGTGGCTACGAAGTCGGCCGTCTGGCCCGCGAACGTGGCGCGTGGGTGGTCTACGGAGGCATTCACTCGACGCTGTACCCGGAGGAAATCCTCGAACGGGGCCATGCGCACGTTGCAGTAAAGGGCGACGGGGATCAAGTATGGGCCAAGGCCATCCGGGATTGCGTCAAAGGAAACCCGGACCGGATTTACGAGGGAGGCAAGGTGCCGCCCGAGCACTTCATGGCCGCCCGCTGGGACCTGCTGCCGAAGGGCGCCTACATGTGGGCCTCGGTACAGACCGTTCGCGGCTGTCCGAAGCATTGCTCGTTCTGCTCCGTCTGGCGGACCGACGGCCAGAAGCCGCGGCAACGCACCTCCGATGTCGTCATTGACGAGATCGTCGAACTGCGCCGTCTTGGCTTCCGCTTCATCGCGCTGGCCGACGACAATTTTTATCCCGTTAGCTTCACCGACATCAAGCTGGCCGAGCGCCAGGGCAATGCCGAAAAGGTCGCCAACTATCACGCGATCCGCGAAGAGCGGTTCGAACTGATGGCGCGCCTGGCGGAACTGCCCGGCGACATGAACTTCTTCACCCAGATCACGATGGAAGCAGCCGAGGATCTCGAGTTCCTGGCCGCCATGAAGAAGGCCCGTATCCGCGGCGCCCTGGTGGGCGTGGAAGCGGTTACGCCCGAGGGACTCAAAGAGGTTTACAAAGACTTCAACTACGCTGGCGAAGAGCTCGTCGAGCGCCTGAAGGCCTTCCGCGAAAACGGCGTCCACGTGCTCGGTTCGTTCATCTTCGGTCTCTCCTCGGACCGCGCGATCACCTTTGAAGCGACGCAAGCGCTGGCCCGCCGCGCCAACCTGACCTTCGCTCAGTTCGTGATGTTGACTCCGTTCCCGGGCACGGTCGACTTCGACAAATGGGAAAAGGGTCTGGGCGACAATCCGCCGACCGTCGACGGCATCCCCATCACGCGCTACTGGCTCATCCCGGCCCACAAGCGGCCGAAGATGTTCATGCCCCACCCCACCATGAGTTCCGAAGAGCTTCGACAGCGGACTCAGGGCGTTTGGGACGAGTTCTACAGCCTCAAGGCGATCTGGGAACGGTCTTCCTGCACGCCCAACCTGCGTGCGCGGCTGGCCTTCATCTTCATCTCGAAGCTCTATCGCCAGATGTACGCCTCCACCGGCATCGCCACCGATAGCGCCCGCCGGTCCAAAGCCAACAACTGGGCCCGCTGGCTGGCCAAGCCCACCCAGAAGCTGTTCCAGGCGAAACCGATGCCGGAACTCCAGGCACCGGCTCGCCGCCCCAAACCGCAGCCGCAGCTTTCGAACGATCCCCTGCGGGTGATCTCCTAGTCTCGTCGTGACCCTCCCTGACCTGTTCGAGCTCTCCTTTGCCGGCCGACGCCCCGAAGTAGCGCTCGAATGGGATCGGGACTATACATTCGGCGAAATTGACGACCGGGCGTCCCGGATGGCGAATTTGCTAGCTGACCGCGGCTTGCGCCTCGGGGACCGCCTCTGTGTCTATCTGCCGAACTGTCTCGAGTTCGTGGATCTGTTTCTGGCCGCCACCCGGTTGGGCGTGATTTTCGTCCCGGTGAATGTGCTGTACCGCGACCGGGAGATTCGCCACATTCTGGCGGATGCCGATCCGGTGGCTCTCATTACGACCGAGGAACTGCTGGCCCACGTTCCCGCGGACGCTCCCGCGTGGACGATCGAGGAGCTTCGAGGGGCGGTCGATGCGTTCCCGGCCACTCGGCAGATTGCGGTAACCGACGGCGAAACCCCGGCGGCCATCGTCTACACGTCCGGAACTACGGGCGCGTCGAAGGGCGCGGTGCTGACGCACAACAACTTCATCGCGAATGCGATCAACGTGGTTACCTGCTGGCAGATCACGGCCGCTGACCGATTGCTGCTGACGCTCCCGCTCTTCCACGTTCACGGCCTCGGCAACGGCTTGCACGCTTGGCTGCTCAGCGGCTGCCGGCTCCGCCTCACGGAGCGGTTTGCTCACGAACAGGCCGCCACCTGGATGCGCGAGTTCTCGCCGACGGTCTTCTTCGGGGTGCCGACCATGTATGTGCGCATGCTCGATTGGCCCCCGGCCGAGGCGGCGGCGATCGGCCAGCGCATGCGCCTGTTTGTCTCCGGCTCGGCGCCGCTGCCGGCGCAGGTGCTCGAAGATTTCCGCGCCTTGTACGGCCATACGATCCTGGAGCGCTACGGCATGAGCGAGACACTCATGAACATTTCGAACCCGCTTTACGGCGAACGCCGGCCGGGCTCGGTGGGACTGCCGTTTCCGGGCGTCGCGGTGCAGAATCGGCGGCCGGACGGGAGCCTTGCCGCCGATGGCGAGGTGGGCGAGCTGTTCCTCCGCGGCCCCAATCTCTTCGCTGGGTACTGGCGCAAGCCGGAGCTGTTTACCCCCGGCGACTGGTTCCAAACCGGCGACATCGCGGTCCGCTCTGCCGACGGCTACTATACACTACAGGGCCGGCGCAGCGATTTGATTATTTCGGGCGGCTTTAACATCTATCCCCGCGAGATTGAAGAGTTCCTTGCTGAGCAGCCCGGCGTCACGGAGGTAGCGGTGGCCGGAGTGCCGGACCCGAGGCGTGGCGAGGTGCCGGTCGCGTATGTCGCCGGAGAGTTCGACGCCGCACAATTGGCCGAAGCCTGCCGCCAGAATCTCGCCTCCTTTAAGATTCCGCGTGGGTTCGTTTCTGTCGAGAAGCTGCCGCGGACCGCCCTCGGGAAAGTGCAGAAACACCTGCTGCCGCGCTGGGAGCCCTAGTGTTCGCCTCGGCGGCTCAGTTGCTGCTCACGCTCGCCGGGGTCAGCCTGCTCTTTGCGTGCCTGCAGGCGAATGGAGCCATGGAGGCGGCGGCGCAACGGGCGCTACGGCTGTGCCGGGGACGCGTGGCGTTGCTACCGCTCGTCTTTTTCCTCGTCTCGGCGTTGTTGGCGATGGTGGGTCCGGGCGCGATTCTGAGCGTGGCGCTGATGGCGCCACTGGCGATGCGGACCGGGGTGGCCGCGGGTATTCCGGCGTTTCTGATCGCGCTGATGATTGGCAACGGGGCGAACGCGGGCAACCTGTCGCCGTTTTCTTCAATCGGCGTCATTGTGCACGGTTTGCTTTCTCGCGGCGGGTTGGGTGGGCAGGAATTCCGCGTATGGTTCTTCCATGCCGCGGCCCATCTGGCGGTGGCGGTGGCCGCTTATCTATTGTTTGGAGGGTTGCGACTTTCCTGGAAGGCGGCGGCGGGAGAAACGGTAGAGACCTCGCCGTTGACCCGGGCGCAGGCCGTCTCGCTCGCCGCGCTCCTCGGTTGGATGTCGGCCGTGATCCTGTTCCGCTGGCCGCTGGGATGGTCGGCGCTGGGGACGGGGACGCTGCTGCTGTTGCTGGGGCAGGCCAGTTGGCGGGCCGCGGTGCGAAAGATGCCGTGGCGAGTGATCGCGCTCGTTGTTTCCATCAGCACGGCGGTCGGAATGCTCGAACGGGCGGGCGGGTTGAACTGGTTTCAAGTGGCGGTGGTCCGGTGGGCAACGCCGGAGACCGTGCATCCGTTGCTGGCTTTCCTGACCGGCCTGATCTCGGCCTACTCGAGCACGTCGGCGGTCGTGCTGCCCGCCTTCCTGCCGATGGTCCCTGGCTTGGCCGCCCGTTTGCCGGGGACGGACCCGTTGGCGCTGGCGATCTCCATCAACATCGGCTCCGCGATGGTGGACGTCTCGCCCCTGTCAACGATCGGCGCGCTCTGCATCGCAGCGGCACCGGAAGGCGTGAACAAGAGCCAGCTCTTTACACGATTGACTATCTGGGGGTTCGCCATGGCCGTCGTCGCAGCCGCAATCTGCTACTTCGGCGCGCCTTGGTTTCCAGCCTAGCCTTTTAATATGGTGCGCCCGGAAGGATTCGAACCTCCGACCTTTTGGTTCGTAGCCAAACGCTCTATCCAACTGAGCTACGAGCGCACGAAAAGGCGTGACATCACCCAGATTAGCATACCGAAGCGCGCTTTGGGGGCCTCAGCCCGTCTTTATTCGGAAATTCGTCCGTCCGCCCGCAGACGGAGCCGCCGGCCGCCCCACTCCACCGTGTCGCCCCATAGCCCATTCACCCATACCGCTGCGCCCCACAAGTCCCGCAACGGCACAAACCCCAATAACCACAACACGTTCCGGTCTTCAAGGCCCATCATCCCGGCCACAATCGCTACATTCATCCGCATCGCCAACAGCAGGAAGCCCAGCCCCCACTCCCCCGCCGCAAACGCCGCAATCGCCCAAACTGTCGCGAACGTCACCGGCATTCCCAGGTAGCCGATCACCCCTCCTCGCGACACCCGGATCGTCCGCGCCCACCGCAACTGATGCTGATGCGCCTCCCGCCAACTCCGCGCTCCCAGGCTCGTCTCCACCACCGCCGTGCTCAGATGGACCCGCTTACCCAGTTTGCTCACCTCCAGCCCTAACTGGTAGTCGTCGGCGATCTTGTCCGCCAGAACTTCCATTCCTCCGATCGCCGCCAGATCCGACCGCCGCAGCAGCAGCGTCGACCCCATCGCAAACTCCGCCACCCCGACGAGCGGCGCTACCAGAGTGCTCGGCGCGAAGTCCGTCGCCACACCCAAAGCCTCGGCCATCCCCGCCAAACTCTGCGCTCGGCCCCGGTAGAGCGCCGTCACCAGGCCCACGCCCGGCTGCTCCAGGCCGCCCATGATCGTCCGCAGATACTTCGGCGGCGCCAGGATGTCGCCGTCGTTGATCAGCAGCACGTCGAACTGCGCCGCCTTCACCAGGTCGATCAACGCCCCGACCTTCCGGTTCGGCGTAACCGTTTCCCGGTCGAGCAGACGAATGCGGCGGTTGGGGAACTCCTCGATCAGGCGCAGAATGTGCGGCACGGCGGCGTCGTTCGGGTCGGCGACGGAGAAGAGAATCTCAAAGTGCGGGTAATCCTGCGCCGCGTGGGAGCGAAGGGCCTCATAGAACTTCGGATCAGCGCCGTACACCGGTTTGAGAATGGAGATCGGCGGGAAGGCCGTTGGCTCCGGATCCGTCTGGAACAGCCGCTTGATGCTCGCGAGCAGCGCGATGAACTGATACGCCAGCGGAACGAGAAAAACGAACTCCATTAGAGGGCCAACAGGTACACGCCGACGGTCACCAGCGCCGTTCCGGCCCAGCGGGCCGCCGTGACCCTCTCCTTCAACAAAAGCCGCGCCAGGATCGTCTCCGCCACGAGGCTCAAGGCTGTCGCTGGAACCGCAAAGCTCAGGTCCGATACCTGCAACAACGCCAGAAACGCATAAAACGAAACGGCCAGAAAGACGACGGAAGCGATCAGCGGCGCCTTGGACAGCAGCGTCCGCAGGAGGCTGCCGATTCCGAAGTGCATTACCTCGCCTTGGCGCTTCATCTCCCAGCTCTGCAGCAGGTCGCTGGCCACGGTGCTGACGACAATAATCGCGACGTAGACCCAGGGGCTCATCGTTCCGTCTTCGGCGCCGTTAAACCCACAAGCACCGTTCCTCCGACGATACACAACGTTCCCATCCACCGCATCGGACTAATGGTCTCACCCAAAAAAACCGCGCCCATAATCGCGTTCAAGACAAATCCTACCGACGTGACCGGGATCACGTAACTCAAGTCCGCCCAGCTGAGTAATGCCATCCGGGATAGCACCCAACCGGCTAATAAGGTGATGCCCACGAGCACCCACGGATTGAAAACCACCAGGACAAAAGAAAGGGGGCTCCCGTCCAGGGCCGCCCCGTGTTTCATGCCCCAACTGAGAGCGAAGTTTCCCAGCACGTTCGTCGCGACGACGATAGCCGAAAACAAGCGCGTCTTCCGGACCAGCCGATTACTTGACACCGGCAAGCGAGGCTTCTTTCTGATCCTTTTGATCCTTGACGAACTGCTTGCGTTTGCTCCGCAGCGCCATGTATTCGCGGGCTTCCTTGTAGAGACGCTTCCGCTCGGTCGAATCGAAAATCGACTTCTTTACGATGCGCCAGGCCGCCTTCGGCCGGAAGTAGTACTCGCTGTAGAAGCGCTCCACCGAATCGACCAACTCGCCGCGGTCGAGCCCCGGATAGATGATGTTCGGCAGTTGATGGCCTTTTTCGTCGGTCATCGCGTCGAGCGTGATCAGGTTATTCTTCTTCACGTAGTCGAAGAATTCCGTGCCCGGATAGGGGTGCGCGAGCGAAACCTGGATGGTCTCGCAATCGAGCTCCTTGGCGAAGTTGATCGTGTTCCGGATCGACTCGCGGGTTTCGCCCGGCAGGCCGACGATGAAGTCGGCATGGATGGTCAACCCGAGTTTGTGCGCGTTGGCGGTGAACCGGCGCGCCATATCGATCGTCGCGCCCTTTTTGATGTTCTTCAGAATCTGCTGATCCCCGGACTCGTAGCCCACAATCATCAAGCGGCCGCCGGCGTCTTTCATCGCCTTCAGCGTGTCGAAATCGGTGGTGACGCGCGACGTGCAGGACCACGTAACGCCCACCTTGCCCAACTCGTTGCAGAGGGCAATCGTCCGCGCCTTCTGGTAGTTGAAGGTGTCGTCGTCGAAGAAGATCTCTTTGAGGCCGGGGAAGTTCTCCTTCACCCACTTCACCTCGTTCACCACGTCTTCGACCGAGCGCAAGCGCCACCGGTGGCCGGAATGGGTCTGCGGCCAGAGGCAGAAGGTGCACTGCGCCGGGCATCCGCGCGAGGTGTAAATGGCCACGTACGGGTTGTGCAGAAACGGAACGTTGTAACGGCGGAAGTCGAGGTCGCGCTTGTACACTTTCGACGCCCAGGGCAGCGCATCGAGATTTTCGATGACAGGCCCGTCCGGATTGTGCATGAAGGAGCCGTCCGGCCGGCGGAAGGAAACCGACGGGATCTCCTCGAGCGGCTTGCCGTTGGCGTAATCGACAATCGCGTGGTCGAATTCTTTGCGGACGATGAAATCGATCGCGGGGGCGATGCGCAGCGACTTCTCCGGCTCCACTGTGACGGGCGGACCGACAAAGGCGACCTTCAGCTTCGGGTTGATGTCCTTCATCATCTCAGCCATGTGGACGTCCACATGGAAACCGGGCGTGGAGGTGAACAAAACCAACAGCTCAAACTCTTTCGCCATTTCGACCGTTTGTTCAATCGAAATGCCATGTGGCGGCGCGTCCACCACTTTGCTGTCCGGCAGCATCCCCGCGGGATAACAGAGCCACACCGGATACCAGTACGACTCAATCTCGCGCGAAGCAGGCCAGCGGGAACTGGCACCGCCGTCAAACCCTTCAAAGGAGGGAGGATTTAGAAATAGCGTGCGCATATTGCCTCTCTTTAACGGTACGGCACCCTGGGCCGGAATGACAACCCGCGATCAGTAAACAGTCTCATCCGCTTACTGATTGGCGCCAGATTGAGCCTCAGCGGGGGGAGCCTCGCCGCCGGGCTGGAAGTTCGTGTAATTAATCACCAATTCTGCCTTGCCGGCGATCCGAGTTTCGATGATCGATTCGATTCTGGTCGGCAAAGCCACGCCATCCAAAAACAGATACGTCCGGGTGAAGCTAACCTTCTTGAGGAAAATTGGCGACGGTGACTTAGAGAACTGCCCCGACTCCCGGACCGGCAAAGCGGTCTCCTCGTCGATCCAGAGTTCGCCCTTGTACAGGCCAACCCGTTTTTTGCGCGGCGAAATCTCGTAGACATG
>LNFE01000277.1 GCA_001464575.1 Acidobacteria bacterium Ga0077553
TAGGATGAACGGTCGAGAAGCAAAAGCGAGTGGTTGGCGGCCTTCCTCACGGTTGGAACGGACAAGGGCGATGCCCTCCGCTTGTTTGAGCCGGTATCGGGAAACCAGCAGGTCACCGTGGCTCTCCCGGAGTATCCTTTCGGCCTTTACCAGCAAGCCCTCACCTCACGCCTTTCGGTTCCGTGAGGGGTCAAAATGCCATCAGGTTGAGGAAGGAATTTGCAGGTCCGGACTCGTTACTGCGATTACTGCGTTAAGCCCGGTTTTCACTTTTCTCTAAGGTTCCAGGTGGTCAGGATTGCCGCCATGGTCGCATATGTTCTTTATTTGCGAATGATCGTCGGATTCCCAAGCTGGACGTCGTGGGTTCGAATCCCATCTCCCGCTCCATTTAGAATCAATCAGTTACAGTGATTTCGAAGCACCCGATTGGGTGCTTTTTCCATGTGAGTTAACGTCGGAACTGCAAGATGTTGATTCGAGGGAGGTTATGGTCGACTTCCGAAACGCCAACGGAGTAATCGGAGTAAAGCGGAGACTTTTCGTGTTTTCAATGACTTGGGGGGCGTGCCGCCTCGCAAATCCGTGCAAACAGTCGCGAGTAGGCTGGACGTCATTCGGCTCAGGACCCTCGCCTGGAATGGCATGAAAGGGACAGCGACGCTCCACTGGAAAAGACGAACTGCTCACCGCGTTACTGGCTGAAAACCGGCGTTTGCGGGAGTTACTGGTGTTCAAAAGGGGCAAGCTGGGCAGCGTCGCGCGATGCCCCGAGAGATCTGGCAAGCCGCGTTGGCGGCCTGATCAGTATCGAGATCGACAGAGTGACCGCGACCGAAATCGTCGCAACTCCCAATTTGCGCCAGAGCCCCAGAGAGGAGCGAGGGTGTTGTAACAAGCTCTTAGAGAGCATTACAGGCCGGCGCATAAACCGTCCGCAGCCATGGCGTTCGGGCGGATCAGAAGGGTATGAACTGCGCCCGCCGACGGTTCATCATAAGAGATCCGACATGCTGCACGGTTTAAGGCTGCTCTTGCCTGCTCTCATCCCCTCGTGGCGTTTCTTCGATACGATCGCGCCGTCGCCCCGTATCGAATATGCGTTGCTGCACGACCCGCACGCCGTCGCCGCGTGGCAGGAATTTCGCCCCCGGCCCGCGCGACTTTCGTTCGGACAGATGCTGCTGCGCATGGTCTGGAACCCGCGCTGGAACGAATCACTCTATTTGGTCAGCTGCGCGGAACGGCTGATGGCGACCCCCACCGCACATAGCGAGCGCGAAATCATTGAACGCATAAAAGCCGAAAACGCAGATGCATCCGCGCCCTGGCTGCAATTCCGGCTGGTTTTCGTGAGCAGGCAAGGCGAGGGCACGCGCAAAGACATCACCTTCACTTCGCCCGTCTACCGCAGGGAGGCCATATGAGCCTCGATTACGCCGTGCGTTGCACCGAGGTGTTGCTCGCCTTAGCCTTGATGCAGCAAAGCGCCGAGCATCTAGGCGTTCCGGGAGAGCGCCGCCTGTTCCTGCCGCGCATCGCCCTTAGCCTGCTGCTGATGGCGGGTTTTGCCGCCCCGTGGATATGCCTCGCGCTGCTTATCCACGCGCTGTTCATCCTGCAGCGTTTTGATGGCCCCTATAACGGCGGCAGCGACCGCATGGGGTTGCTGATCCTGAGCTGCCTTTGTCTGGTGCATTTCATGCCGTCACTGCGGGCGCGCGAGGCAGCGTTCGGCTATCTGGCGCTGCAGGTGCTGCTGTCGTATTTTATCGCCGGCTGGGTGAAAATCACCAACCCCGAATGGCGTATGGGCCGCGCCTCGCGTGACTTATTGCTGTTCTCCGCCTATCCGGCGAGCGAGAGCTTCCGTGCATGGGCGGACTGGCCGCGCTCCGTGTGCCTCGCCTCCTGGGCGGTCATGCTGTTCGAGCTGTTCTTTCCCTTCGCGCTCCTGTCCCCGCAAGCGCTCGTCATCGGCCTTACGCTCGCCGCGCTGTTTCACTTCGTCAATGCCTGCCTGTTCGGCCTCAACCGTTTCTTCTGGGTCTGGCTCGCCGCCTATCCGTCGCTATTGTGGCTGCAGCAGCGCATGGGTGCAGGGCTATAGCGCGATAGTAATGTTACTCAAGGGAATATTCGCCGTAACCTGCTCTGTCTGCAACCGAGTGACAAATCCGCCACGTCTGGTCTGCAAAAACTCCGTCCGAGCGCTGAAGTGCCTTCTAGGTGGCGTCCTTCACCAGACAACTGGAATCCGGCTGGCAGCTTGTGCCGGTGGTCACTGGCCGGAACCGTCTCCTGGCTGGCTTCCGGAATGCCAGGTCCTAGTGAACGATGAGGCCGGCCTCGGTTGTCGTGGAGCATGCACTCTTTAACAATCATCCGCGGATGGCCTTCGTTGAAAGGAATGAGGAAATCCAGACACTCCCGGCGAAGACTGACGCCGAGGCGTTCGCAGAAGGCATTCGCCTTCGGTGCCCGCACCGGCGTACGGAGAACCCGCACTCCGATCCGGGTGACCGCCGGGCAGAGTCTCCCGGAACTGCTGCAAGGTCCAGCCCGCCGTCGGATGGGTGGTCACATGGAGACGGAGAATGCGGCGGCTTGCCATTTCCATCAGCACGAAGACGTAGAAAATGCGAAACTTGGCCGTCATTACGATAAAGCAGTCGCATACTACGATCCTTGTGGCGTGATTGTGAACGAAAGTGGGCAAGCGCTGCTTCGGGTCTGGTGTGTGCGCCAGGCCACCCCGGCACAGATACTTCGCTACCTTCTGAAAGGAAACCAGGATTCCCGGTTTCAGCTGTAGTTCGTTGACGATGGGTTCCTGTCCCCAACTGGGGATGTCTGCCGCAACCTCGCGGATCAAGGCCTGGGGGTTCTTGGGCAGGCGCGGTCGGCCCGCCGTCTTCGCCTTTCAACGCCAGACATCCGCGCAGTGAAACCTCAGCGCCTTTGATGCAAGAAACACCGTCTAGCATAAAAAGACGTTGGTTCGTAAGACCATGCGCCACTCGTAGCGGGGCAGCGTAGCCACTCGGCAAGAAACGAACACCGACCGCTCCGGCCTGTTCAAGAAACTGAGGCGTGGGATGGCCGGCGAGGACGCAGAGCTCGATGATTTCCTACGTTCCACGTCCCCAACGTTCAACTCGACCGCGACGGGACAACACCTCTGCGATGAGCGGATTCCGAGGCCGAGAGAGGTTTTCTTTCGCCAGCGCTTCGACCGTTAAGCCAAAGGGCAGTCGCCCGTCGCTCCAGATCTCCAGCCGATCATCGTAGATGGCGACACTGACGGCCCCGCCGGAGATTAATAATCCCGATGGACGAAGGCGTTGACCAGGCTTCCCGCATGGCTACCGATGGAAACAGGGGATTGGGTCCAAGTAGGCTTTGACCAGAGGAAAGTGAAGGTCCTCCGTGCGGTGTTCCCTCGGCAAGTCGTCGCATTCGCTGTACCGCGGACAAAATCCAGGCGGAAAGCTTTCTCGGTCGAGCGCATTGCTAGGCAAGTGTCCTGCTCTCCGGAGAGGACACTATGGGCCGCTATCAAATGTCCCAAGGATACGCGCAACTCGTCGGCGGTCGCGCAAGCCGCAGCGTGACCTAAGCCGGAGGGCAAGGCCACGCTGCGAGCGGTCCTCTTCGTTGACTGCCTTCTTCGATTACTGGCTACAGCGGCTGCACCTGGATCTTCGCCGGAGTTCCCTGGCCCGCGCTCGAAGTGCCCGAAGCGCCCGTCGCACCCGTCGCACCCTGTCCACCAAGTGAGCCGTCGCCGTTATGCTTGCCACCAGATCCCTTTCCGCCGCCAGGCCCACCCGCACCCGGACTACCTCCCATGCCGCCGCCGCCGCCCGGAACATTGGCCGGGAGTGGGAATATCTGGTTGATGTTCGCCGACGGCACATAAATCACGACGTTCGTCGTCGCGCTAGCCGCCTCTCCCCCGTCTCCACCGCGTCCGCCATTACCGCCCGTACCGCCGCGCGCGCCATTGCCCGCCCCGTTGCCGGTGCATTCGCACGAGACTCCGTCGCCACCCTTGCCGCCGGCACCTCCGGGCCCACCCTGGCCGCCTGTGCCGCCCACGCCGCCCGTTCCCGAGCGCGTAGCCACGGAAATCGTTCCAGTCGATCCGAACGAAGAAATGGTGATGATGGCCTGTTGGCTGGGCGCTCCCGCCGAACCTGTGCCGCCGGTTCCGCCGACGATGCCAGTCCCGCCGGTGTTGCCGTTTTGGCCTCCTGGACCTGCAATGCCGACGCTGCTGCAATACCCGTTCGATCCGCCAGTGCCGGTGCTGCCCCGCGAGCCGCTGCTGCCCGTGCCGCCGGTTGCGCCGGTCGCGCCCAGGATATTGATGTCCGCGTACGGAGTCGGAGCGCTGCCTGTGCGCACCAATTGATCAATCGTGATTTGCACTGCCTTGCTGTACGCGACAAGGCATCCACCATCGGCAAGTGTCAATGTTCCCCAGTTCATCGAATAGACGGGCTTGGTGCTCGTGAGCGGGTAGACATTGCTGATCGTCTGATTGGGATTCGATTCGGCTTCCACCTCCAACGGAAAGTTGGGTTGGATTCGGGAGCGATCCAATTCGGACAGCGGCGCCGTGCCGTGCAGGAAGTTAGTCACCCGCCGGATGATGCCCATGCTCGTGGCGTCGTCGTCGCCCGTGAGCGGGATCCCTTCAAACAGCGCCTTTGCCAGATTCTCGCGGCCCGTATCGTCGTGGCCGTGATCCAGCAGATCGCGTAGTTGATCCACGTCTTGGACGGTGAGCGTCGAGCGGACGGCGACACCTTTCTCCAGGGTCTCGCGGGAGTGGCCAAATTTGGCGGCTATTGCGTAAAAGCGTTCGGTCATGTGAGAGTCTCCTTCTCCTCATGGGCTACTGCTGCTTCGTTCAAGAAAATCCAAGGGCCCGGACGCCGCCGGCCCGTTACTCCGGGACGTCCAGCGACACCCGGTTCTCCATCCTTACCCCGCTGGCCACACTCGTAGACTTGCGACCCCACGCAAGCCGTCCCCGCTCTGCCACCAAATCCGCCGCCGCCCGCTGCCCCACCTAATCCCGCTTCCGACGCGAGCGAAACACATTCCACCTTGTGCCGGTCTTCCTCACGGACACATACGTAGATGTTTGAGGAGATCCCACCGGAGCCGCCGTTACCGCCGTGGCCCCCGTCCCCACCGTGGCCCCCATTACCCGCGCGACCCGCGTGCAGAATGCCTTCCATGGTGCGAAAACCCGGACCCCCATCCCCGCCGTCGCCTCCCCGTCCGCCATCGCCGCCCCGGCCACCGTGTCCGCCAGCGCCCGCCTGCCCGAAGACGATCACCCTACCGTGAATCCGACGAATGGTGATCTCCGCCAGCTTCGACATGCCACCATTGCGAGCGTCCCCGCCGCGCGCGCCGTCGCCGGCGGCTTCCCCATCACCGCCATGCAGATCGGCCTGTTCGATGGGCATGCTCAGACGGTGGCCCAGCAGGCACGGCTCAACACTCGCCCGCTGTCCGGCCCGGCCGGTAGCCCCATCTCGGCCATGAACACCCGCCAGGCCTTGGTGCGGACCACGCCTGAAATCGACCGAGAAGGGCGTGGGTAGAATACAGACCCGCGATCCTTCGCCCGCCACCAGCTCCTGGCACAACAGCGTGAACACGTTTCCCTGGATCGTGACCGAAGCCCCGGGCTCAAGTACGAGCCGCCCCACGTTCAGCAGGGAATAGAGCTCCTCCATTTCGTCGAGGCCCCACACCGCGCCACGCACACTCAGGTCCCATATCTCGCCGGCCCGCACCGTCTTCTCGAGAACGCTCGTTGCCTTCAAGTGCGTGGGGAAATGCCGGGACAGCCCCCGAAGATCTCCTTCGCCAATTTCGCCGTCCGCAAACACAAACGCTTCGCCCCGATCATGTAGTCCTTGCCCTAATCTTGCACGCACCGCAATCGCCGGATGAAAGAACGCGGCCTGGCGCTTCCGGCGCTGCTCCTTCGTCGCGTGACAAACCAGGTCGCGGCCCGTCGCCAGATCGGGAACGGTGAAGTAGCGCACGCATTCCGCACCGCTGGCGAGCTCACTCCGCTCGAATCCCAAACGCCGGCCCCAGTCAAAAAACTCAGAAGCCGCCGGGGACTCAGCCGCAACCGACGGATTATCGAGCGGCAACAGCATGCGACCTCCGCGCCGACCATGGTCCGGCCAAGCGCGCAAACGGGCGCTTCTGTTTCACGATTTCAAAGTTCCGTTCCTGGCCTGCGCGGTCGAGGGCATGATGGCTAAGCGGATTCTTGTCGTTGTAAACGTAAAGCACCTTCGGCGTAAATCGGACGCGATCCCAGCCCGCGGCTTCCGCCAAGGAACACATCAGCGCGGCGTCTACTGCCGAGTGCAGCCACTTCCCGTCTTCATCCTTCAGCCAATCGAAGCCCGGGTCCAGTTCCGCTAAGCTGGCGAACAATCCCGCTCGAAAACTGCGCAAATGCGACATCCGGAAGTAGGTACGCAAGAATGCGAATTCCCGTGGCGAGGCAAAAGGCTGCGAAAATCCAGGAGATCCGTCGGCATATTGAAACTGGCTGTGCAGCAGCCAGCAGCCATAGCGGTTGTAACAGTCATTGATGTGGCTCAACGCGTCCGCTGCCGCCAGCCAATCGTCGCCGTCGAGGCAGACCACGATATCGTCGGGTTCACAATGCTCAGGTAGAATCATCGCCAGGTTTTGGGCAAGCCCGCGGCGATGGGAGTTGCGAATGTGGATAAACCGCGGATCGGCGCCAATCGCACACGACGAGACACACGCTTCCACACTGCCGTCGGATGAGCCATCGTCCACCAGCAACACGCGGAAGTCTTCGTAGTCCTGTTCGAGCAGGCTGCGGATACACTTCTCGAGGAACGGTCCGGGATTGCGAAACGGCACGAAAATCACCATTGGGTTCGGCGGCCGTTCCGGCAGCTCAGCCGATGCTCCATAGAGATCGCGCAGGGCGAGTTCGAGTCCTCGCGTCGCCGCCCCAAACACCCATTGCGGCAGATTCTCTTGGACCAGCACTTCGTTAAACGCAGTAATCGCCTGCTGCATGCGCCCCACGCCGTAAGCGCACGCGCCGTACTCCAGCACGAACAGATGCTCGTAAACCGGCCGTTCGACAAACAAGCGATCCGAGGGATAAACCAAACCGAGCCCCGCTTGGGCGGCGAACGTGTACCCCATGTGGAACTGCTCCAGTTCCCGGTAATGCTTGACGACGTAATAAATCGGTTCAAGACGCGAGGGCCGGGCCGCATAGGCATCCAGAAACGCGGCCTGCACCGTATGCCAGTCCCGCCCCAGAAGCAGCAGCATCTGCGCAGCCATGTAGCGTGCGTACCAAGTCTCTTCCTCCCAACCGGGGAGCAATGCACGCTGTTGATAAAGAGAGAGGGCCTCCTCCCAATGGCCCAGGTCTTTCTCAGTTTGAGCGAGATAGAAGATGTCGCGCGCGTTGTTGGGGTCCTTGGCTAAGGCCTCACGCAGCAAGAGAGCATCGCGTTCGAACTTGTCGGCCCGCATGCCGCCGTCGCCAAGGTGCTGCAGTCGCAATTGCGGCAATTCGGCGTAAACCGTCGCGGTGGGGGCCGTCAGATACTCATGGGTCACGCCGACGTAAGACCACTCGTGGCGATTGGCGATCAGCATCGGCTGGCTATAGTCCAGCTCTCCGGTGTAGCGAATCTCATAAGCGTCCGCCGTCAGCAGATGCTTGAACGGTGCGGAGACGAGGGCGACCATGTCCGCATCGAGCATCAGCACATAGTCGGCCTTGCCCTTGGCTCGCGCCAGGACATCGGCGCGATTGTGTCCGAAGTTGACCCACGGAACCCGATGCAGTTCACCGGGAATGCCAATCAGCTTGCTCAGCACCACGGCCGGAGTGGCATCGGTGGAGCCGGTGTCGCAGATGACCCAATAATCCAAATGTTCGCGGATTGAATCTAGCGCCCGCGCAATCACGCCCTCCTCGTTGCGAACGATCATGCACAGGCACAGGGTCATAAGGGCTAGAGGTCCTTCACATAGCGGATGGACAGGGCCTGATCATTCGTGAAAGTCGTGGCCGAAACCGAAATTGAACAGGAGATCGAACTGAACACGACGATGTAGTAGTCGCTCGAGTCCAGCGGCGAGGAGGTCCAGTAGTAGCCACGCTGCCCGAGATTCTGAAACGGCTGTCCGGAATTCGTCGTATCCTCGAAGCCGCCTAGCTGCGCGTTGAATCCACTGGAGCCGTTGGGCATGAGCGCCTTGTAGGGCGCATCGGGCGGGGCGTTGGCGGGCGTGAACGCATTCACCAACTGATTCCAATCGGCAGTGGTGGGCACTCGCCATCCCTCCGGTGGCGCAGGGAGCTTGCTCTGATCGATGTTGTAGAGACGGCCGTAGGGAACCGCATTCTGCGGATCGTTGTTGTAATAGATACCACTCGAAAACTGCAGATTCGCCGCCATCCAGATTTGTTGGCCCACTTGGATGATCGGATAGACCGAGCCGTCACGAGGATCCACGAATGCCGTCAGATTCAGATAGATCGTGAATTGAAGACTATTCAGAAAGCCCCCGAGTCCATCGAAGGCTTGCAAGGTGAAGGTGATCGGTTGGCTATAACTGATTGCCGGAACCAGCAGCGTGACGCTGTCGTAACCCAACGGATACGTACTCGGCACCGCGTTGATCGGATAGTTCTTCGTGTACGGTTGGGAGCCCGGGAAACTTGAGATCAGGCGAACGCTCGCTACTTCGAACATGCCCCAACTGAGGGTGATCCCCGGAAGAATCGAGCCAACATTCATCACCGGATCGAGACTCGAGAAGCTTAGCAGTCCGCGGGTGGGCGGAGGCGACTGTTTATTGATGTCGAGGACGAAGACTTCGTCGTCATACGGGGTGTTTTCATCCTGCATGAAGCCGGTGAACAGCAGGGTCATCTGCGTGTGGCCCACCTGGGTAAACGAAATAACCGGGGAGAACGAAAAAGTGACGTTGGCCTGATCCCCGCCCGCCGCGCCGAGGATGGGAAGGTTGTTGGAAGTGGGCGCGAGTGTCCAAGCCGGATCCTGGGCCTGGCCTGTGGGGTCCGGGTTGGTGAATCCCCAAGGGGCCTGCGCGATCGGCAAGGCGACCTGAATGTTCCACGCCGAGCCCATCGGGGGATTGTTCTTGATATTGTCCGGCGCCAGGGAGCCGCTGGTGGAGCCGTAGACAAAGGTCACGATCACTTGCGGATTGCCTGTCCACTGGGTCTTGCCGTTGTACAGCGGATTCGCGCCTGCGTTCTTCAGATTCAACAGCAGCTTGTTGGGCAAGGGGTCCAACTGACTGCCGTTTTGTCTCGACACGTAGATCACGCCTTGATTGTCGAGCGACAACTGCAGCACGTCGCCCAATTTTGCTTTGCCAGACGGCTGCGCCACCAGCGACAGGGACGCCTGGATCGACCCGGGTGTGTTCGTGATGTTCGCGATGTTGATGGTGACGTTCTTCGCATTCGGTGACGCGGTGCTCAGGACGCTCGCCACTGAGATGTTGATACTGGTCCCGGCGGCCCACGATGCTCCATTGGCGCCGGTGTAGGTAAGCAGCAGGGACCCGTCGGCATTCCGCGTGAACCCCCAATCCTGAAGGCTCACCTGCATCGCCTGGAGTTGCGTCGCGGTGAAGTAACCCAGCGGGAAGTATATGGTCAGCGTCGACGCGTTCGATCCGGACTGCAGGGTCAGCGGAGACGAGGAGTTGTTCCATACATCAATGTCGAGCTGAGCGCTGACATTGATGTAAAGGATCGCTTTCCCCAGTGCGGGGTTGGTGACGGTGAAACTCACGTTCGCGATACCAGAGCCCGGGGCGAAAGAGGGATCTACCAGCGTTCTCACGACTGCTCGTCCTGGTCGGTCACAGACGGCGCTACCGGGGCGGGCGTCAAGTCCAACCATCCCTCGAGCAAGGTTTGCGGCGTGTAGCCGTACATCGCGACGTCAGTCGCGGCGTTCGCCTTCAACGTCCGCGCCGGTGTCCCATTGGCGTAGATCCATTCCCAGTCATAACCGGATTCCTGTGGCAGAGGAACGGTCAATCCAGTTCCGGCCTGCAGCACGGGGCTCGTGAAGAACGTCATGGCCAGGCTCTGCATGGTCTGCAAATACTGATCGGGGGGGATGGTCAGTTCCGACACCGGCAGCACCCCGGTGGTTGCATGGACGCCCGCGCGCGGATCGACGAGCAGGGTTAACACAATCGGGGCCTGATTGGGCGTCAATTGAAGGGTCGTTGCCGTTGGCTGCACCACATGGTTCGCCCCTGCAGTGGGCGCGGCGGGTGAGAACACCGTACTGTAGGGGGCGGGTCCGGGAGCCTCAATCAGGAACCCCACCAGACCATCGTCCAGGTCCGCCAGGTTCCCCAGACGAACGGGGAATTGCACGCTGCTCAGCGATGCCGTGCTGGTGACTTGACGCTGCGCATACTCAAAGCGTCCGGCGGCCACGTCAGCCGGGAACGCCGATTGTGGCGACACATCCGCTTGACTCACGGGCAGCACCCCGCCGAGCGTTTCCATGCTCAAGACCGCACGGGTCAGCGCAAGCGGCCTGCCGATCAATACCGCCAACGCGGCATCCTGGGCGGCGCCGTCCGGATGGATGAACATGTCGGAGTTCAGAATCGTCGTCATCAAGTCCTCAAGGAATCCATTGCTCTGGCTATCCACAAACCACATGAAATTGGCCAGACTGGGGTTCACCGTAGGACTGCCCTGCGGTCCGATGTCGAGGGCGAGACTGTTGCCGGGGTTGGCCCGATTGCCGGCCCGGGTGCGATAGACATTGGCGCCATGCTCACTGCCGAACGACCCGATGGGTTGGCCGTTGGCGTCATAGAAGAAAAGGCTGTTGTCCAGATGGTTCGGCAACACCCATCCGCACACCGGAGAGGTGGAGGGATGGGAGTTCATCTCCACAAAGTCGGCCGTGATGCCCGGAATCTGCGGGGTGAACGTTGCGGACAGCCAACGGAACCAAAGTCGCGTGGGGGTGAGCAGGCGGGGAGCCAGATACAGGAGCGACTGATGCGCGGTGTCGCCCGGCTGCGGGGCGAGGGTGAAGGCGGGGATCGTGGTCAGCCCGGCTGTTCCGCCTCCGGTATTCAAGGTCATCAACTGCCCGAACACATCGACGACCGCCAGGCTCTGCACCTGAATGAAGCCTGACCGGAGCGGTCCGAAGTTGGCCTGCGCCAGCGAACCCGTGGCAATGGGCTGCTGATTATTGAAGCCAAAGCTGTACCAGTTGTCGTTCGTAGTGGCCTTGGCGGCGGCAGCGATATTGCACGTCACTGCATCCTGAGACGGATAGTTCAACAGATCCTGGACGGGAACCGGCGGCACATACGCGCTGAGGATCTGCTCCACGTTGAATCCGCTCAGCGCCTGAGAAAGGATATGGCGGCTGTTGTAGGCATCCCGGACCAGCTTCAACTTGTTTGCGGCGGGATCACCGGGGTAGTTCTTCAAATAAAGGTCGATCTGGGAACTCAGGCTGAACACCGGGCGCTTCGACAGGACCACCGAGCCCGTGTAGGTCACGTAAGTGGAAGCCGCGAACGGGGCCGGCACTCCGCTGGCCATCAGATATTGATAGTCGACGGCGTTGGTATCGAGATCGAAGTAGCGGACCAGGTTGTCGGCTGTATAGTTATCGCCGTTGTTGCGGACCAGCGGGAAGAAGTTGAATGTCCAGATGAGAGACACCGGGAGAAACGGATCCACACGAGTGGCGCTGAACGCCGGCAGGGCCGTTTGCGCGGTCCAGCCAACGGCATCCGGCGCCCAACCGTTGTTCGCGGAATTCGTGAAGGTGACGGTGAGGCTGAGCGGCGTGGTAACTGTTTCCATCGGATTCGCTCCGGCGATGTAGTTCGCTTGCCGGATAGCGAGGAACAAGCCTGCGCCCGGGCCACCGGCCAGTGGGCTCAAGCCGCCCTGCGCGGATTGGAGGGACGCCACGAAGTCGGCGTAGTTGCCAACGGCCGGGTTGTTCGCGCCGCCCTGCGTCTGTAGGGCGCTTGCCACCCAGGGGGCGAGGGTGGGAATCAACAGGCCCGCTTCATTGACCAGCGCCTGCACATCGCTTTGCATGGGCGTCACGGCGGTGATCGTGGGTAGCCCGGCTAGCGATGTGGCATCCACAGTGAACGAACTGCCGCTATAGCCAATGCTCAGGGCGCCTAGCAGTTCACTCGTCAAGCGCACGGCGATATCCGACCGCGTGCCATTTCGGCGCACCGGCTCGAGCATCGAGCCTTCAATCAATAAAGTCGGGTCGGTGGGCTGAAAGAACGCGGGCGCGGGGACGTTGGCCAGTTGCCAGCCTTGGGGCAAGGCGGCCAGAACGGTTTGATACTGCGCGTAGACCTGCCCGGCCAGGGATGTCGTCGACGCCGGCTGCTGCAATCCTGTAATCTGACCGCTGCTGTTTTGTTGATAGAGCAGGATGCCGGTTGCATCGCCTTGGGCAATGACGCTGGCCAACTCACACGGGCCGTTGCTAAAAAGGAAACCCGACAGCTGATTAAAGTCGATGTTCGGATCGGGCGTTTCGCCGATGTCGATCTTGATATAGCGGAACCAATCGAGAAACAGCTGACGGCGCATCGCTTCGACCGCGGCGCGCGCCTGATCATAGGCCTTCTGCGCCAGGTTCAACAGATTCAGTTGCTCGGCAAGCGGCAACGGCAGTGTGATCTCGTTGTCGGGCTGCGGCGGTTGGTTGGGATCCTGCGTGGTCTGCTCCACGATCCATAACGTTCCGCCCGTCACCTTCGTGAATTGACGGGAGTGCAACTGCTCATCGAGTGTGATCAGCTTATTGGGCTCTTTCTCCATGCCATGCAGCATGTTCAGTTGCAGCGCGTCGAGCAGATACTCGTAGTTCCGCAGAACGTCCGGATCATTCCCGTGATTGCCCACGTCCGTTTTCAACAGCGCGGAAAGAGCTTCCACCGTCGTGTTTCCGGCGGCCAGCTCCACGGTGTCCTGCCACACGGCCGGGCTTAGCGGTTGGCCGGTGCCCAGGAACTGATAAGCCGGATTCGTGAGCATATCCCAGACGATCTCTTGCGAAATGCCGGAGCACAAAGTTGCCTGCGGAAGCGTGATGGAAGCCAGGGTCTGGCTGGGCTGGTTGAGGGTGAAGGGAATATCGACGGCTTGGAAGAGCCAGTGAAACCGCTGCTGCGCCAACGACACAAAGAAGTCCGCCGGCGTGCGCGTCACGGGGACATTCTGTTGGGCGCACTGCGCCACATAGTTGTTGTAGTTGGTGGTGACCTCGGCCGTCAGGCCGGTCAGCGGATCGGCTCCCCCTTGGATCCATCCGATCACCTGATACGACACCTTGAACTGGAGCGACGCATTGCTTTTGATCTGCTGCAGCAGCGTGGGCTGATCCGCGAAGCTGTCCCAGAAACCGAATACGCTGATGCACTCCGGATAGTAGCTGGAAAACTGCGGACCAACGAACCCAATTGAGGTCAAGTAGAGGGACTGGCTGTCGAGTCCCTGGTAATGGGGCAGGTAATCGGAGGCGGGCTCCGTTCCCGGATTCCAAGTGTTGTAGTCGACCACCCGGCCCATGAAACTGTAGGGCTGCTGGCCCAAACAGGGATTCAAAGGCAGGGGCACACTAATCAGAGGTCTGGACACCCCATCCGGATCCGGTTTCGGCAAACTGGTCACATAGTCGCTTTCGACCAGCCAGCATTTGGCCGTGGGAGGCTGATAGTCTGTCCCGTTGTACAGACTGAGATAGCGGATCACTAGGAACCGGTTGGGCGTCTGCGGAAACTGGATGTTCGCGCCGAACTCCGGCGACTGCACCCCGCGGCGAAAGTAGTCGGGCAATTCAAAGTGCAGATGAACGCCCACCGGCAAGGGGTTCTGCGGCCCAAAATTGCTTTCGAGCGGCTGGATAATGTGATCGCCGGTATTGGCCTGATTGGTGATGCCGCCTGTCCACGGCATCGTGCGAAAGGAACCCGATGCGCCCTTGAACTGACTGACCAGAGTGGACTGGTCGTTCGCGTTCACCCGCAGTGCGACGACGTTCAACGGAACAATGGCGTTCATTGAGGATTCCTATTGAGGAAGCTGACCATGCCGACGCCTTCGGTCATTTCGAAACCCATGACGGCGGAGTCGACCGGAAGATTGTTGTTTGCGGCCGAGATCTGCGCCGCCAAGGCAGTCATATTGAGTGTGCGGGGCGAGGAGGCGCGCAGGCACGAGGTGATGTCCAGTTGCTGCGTGTTGGTAGATACCGTCACCGAATCACCCGAGATCGTAAAGTCGTGGATGACTTTTGAGGCGGACAAGGGCGTGGCTTGATAGGTGTCGATCGCGTAGTGGAGATGCTCCGGCGCCTCGTGAATGTCCACGCGGTAGGCATCGCCATCCACGAGGCACAACAACGTGTTGGACTGTGGGCCCAGGGCTTCGAGACGCAAGAGGGGCAGCAGGATTGGATTGGGATCGTCAGGAGTGTGGCCGAACGGATAGACATTCACGCCCAGGTTCTTGTAGGCCGAAACGACGCTCGAGCGCAGAACGAAGCCGGTGATGGTTTGCAGCACCACCGGGGGCGGATTGAGCCCCAACATCCGGGCTCGCACGGCAGGCACCCCAGCCGCGGCTGCCGCATGCAATTGCGGATGGACGGCGCGGTCCAGGTTCATGCTGGCCGTGTCCGCGGTCGCGTTGAAGTTCCGGCCGATGCTGAAAGCGCCGTCGATCATGGCATCCACCCAGTTCCCGTCCAGCGTAAAAAAGCGGATCGATTCCGGGGGCAGCATGCCTTCGTCCGGCACCAGGTAGTTGAATGGGACGCCGTAGAGAAGATTCAGCCGCGCGAGCCAATCCGTGACGGTCTTGGGCGGCTCCGGCGGATCCGGCAGCACTTTGCGGATCTCGCTCGAGTCTCCCAGGACGGCAGCCAGCCGGAGATGAAGCCGGGCCTTGGTTTCGGTGCTGAGCAGTTTCGCCATTGTCTATTTCCAGGGCTGGAGCGCGAAGACTAACTTATGAACCAACGCCTGCGCGGGCGTCAGCTTTCGAATTGAGCTGAGTGCGGCCGGTTGCGATTCCGCCGCGATGAGGGGCGCCAACAGTTCGCCGAGGATCTCGTTTTCCACCTGGTTTACCACGGCCTGCGTGAGCCCTTTCTTCCACACGTAGAGCGCCGAGGAAAACGCGGTGTCCTGCAAGGCGAGTTGCCGCCCCAAGGTCCAGGCCGCCGCGTAGGAGACATCGAACATGCCTGTTGTGGGATCGAAGTGTGTCGCCTGGTCTGGCGAAGCGATCGGGTAGGCAATGCTCGCTTTGGGGATCGCGTAGGGCGCCAGCGGTCCGCGATACCAGGAAACTGTTTGTCCCCCCGTGCGCAGATTGTGATTAAGCGGCACGTAGGACATGGACAACGCGGACTTTACCCCTGCATTGGAGCCGCTGTAGGGCAGCGTTAGCGTGGTGTCCGCGGCATCCTGGTTGCCCAGCGGATTGCGGCCGTTGAGCGCCAACAGATCATTGGTAAACGTGGCGGATTCGCCGGTTGAGAAGAAGGTCCAACTCTTCAAAACGGCCAGACGCAGGAAGCGGGTCGGATCGAAGGAATTGCCCGTCGGTGGCGTCCCATCGCTGTTCGGGAGAAAGTCCTGCAACTCCTCGAGCGAAACCAGATACGCGTAGGCCTTCTTCTGATGCGACGGGAGCCGGTTGCCGAAGACGACAGAAAACGTGCCCAGCGCCTCGCCGGGGTCCGCGGCGCCGGTGGCCGTCGGTTTGTTGATCAGGCTCACGGTGCGGATGTGCGCCAGCAGAGAGAGGTCGCTAAGGCCAGGGGCCGTCTGCCAGAAAAGCGGCAGTGGAATGTCGATGGTCGAGATCGGCTTGTCCAGCGTGTCGCCCACATCCAGATCGGTGTTCGTCGCCTGATTGAAATAGGAGTAGTTGTTGCCGAGCGAACTGGACGCGTAGAGAGCGGTGGGGAACAGATCTCCCACTTGGCGATCGGCGGGCGTCAGCGCCAGGCCGGGGAATTGGGCGACATCGTCTTCATCGAAAAGCAGCACAGCCAGCCACGACGGGACATCGCCATCGAAGTCCTCGCCAGGCTGCAATGCTGTCACCGGATCGCTGTTAGTGGGATAGCGAGTCCAGGGAAAGGTCGGTTGGGTCAGCACGACGTGCGGCAGAACCGTGTCGAACTCGCCACTCGCCTGATCTTCCGGGAAGACCGAGAACACGTCCGTCGACGGCGTCTTGAGCTGGAAGCGGTCGCCGAGAACCGCAAAGTGATAGGTGCGCGAAAGCGAGCCATCATCCACCTGGTTGCCGGCGCTGTCCAGGACGCGCTGTGAGACAGTCAACTGATAGGTTCCGTCGGCCAATCCTGGCAACTGATGTTGCACGAAGAACACCAGCTCATTCAGTTGATCGTTGGGCGCCGCGGTGATTTTCGGTGATAGACGCATCAGATTTTCAAGCCCCCAGCAACTCTACTGCCGGCCAGTCCACCAAGGCGGTTGTGGTCGCCAGGGCCGCGATGTCGATCTCGGAGGGCGTATAGGTGGTGAAGCCGTTGGCGTTCAGGTCGTCCAGAATGGAGTTCCGCTGCGAGGTGACCCAGGTATCCGCCAACGCGGACAGCACATAATCGTTGTTCACCAATTGTCCGGAATAGGCGCCGCTGATGTTGATTGTGAGGGTGTCGCCGCTGATGGCCGAGGTGACGCTGTAGCGCGTATCCACGGACGCCGCCGTATAGTTGAAGCCGGTGGAGAAGCCGGCGGCGAACAGCAGCTCGACCAGCGGCACGCCATTCACCATCAAGGGGTGACGCGGAATGGGCGTAATCCGGAAACCCGTCAAGGCGTTCGGCACCATGTCGGGGTCGTTGGCGGTCTTGTCCTTGTTCGGAACGTTCACGCCCCACAGTGCCGCGTTGGAATCGAGCCACACTGGTTCAATCGAAACGCTGGCGATGTACTGAACGTAGGCGCCATTCGGACCGGCCACCTGCAGCGCGATGGTGTGGAACGACTGTACGTTCGTCAGATCCATCGGCGCGATGTTCAACGTCGGATTCCACACCTGTGTGGCGCTAAACGGTTGGTCATCGTCGGAGAGATATAGATAGGGATCTGTCCCGCTGACCGTGGTGGGATTGTAGCTCGACACCGTGTCCGGCACGGCATACACAGAGGAGCCCGACAACGCCCACTCGCCGTTGTTGGCCGGGATGGTGCTGTTGGTGAGAATCACGAACTCGTCGGCATCCACGAGCCAATCGATGCCTGTCGGTGGTGGTGTAGGTGAGAGTCCGCTGGTCACCGACGCGCCGATCACGTTGGTGTTATCCGGTTGCACCGCTGGCGCGGCCACCCGCCTCCGCGGCATCGCATTCATCATGGGCCGGCGGTTCTGGCGAACGCTTTCGAGAGTCTTTGTTGTGGAGCCAGCCGGCTGGGGAAGGAACTGTTTCTGGAAGTCGAGCCATCCCACGGGCGGCGGCGGATTCTGGCTGGCGCCAAAGTTGATTGTGAAGGACACCACGTCCAGATCCACGTGCGCCGTGCCGCCGAACGCCGGTCCCCACACCAGCAGATCCGCCCCGACATGCACCGTGATTGTGAAGATGCCTAGGCTGACGGAACAGCCGATGGTGACATAGGCCTCGCCTTGGTAATGGAACGGCGACCAAGCCAACAGAATGTCGATGCCCGCACCGAACCATGCGCTGATCGGCCCGGACTTCCAGGTCGCCAGCATCGAGATGCCGGCCATCATCATGGCTGGCGTCAGTGCGAAATAGGCTTGGCCGGTGACCTGAAACGGGCCTAGGCCAAAGTTCATGCCCAGCCGTTGTACGTCCGGATAGTACTCGGGCTTGTTCGTAAAGAACGGACTGTAGCCGCCGACGGTAACGACGAAGTCGCCCTTGTGTTCCCCGGAAAACCAGGTGTAGAACGCGAATCCGCCTTGCAGATGAACGAAGCCGCCGTATATGAAAGAGGCGGGGGACAGCTTTCCGGCTACCGCCAACAATCCGCTCGACTGCGTGTAGGAGGCGATGATGTCGATCTCAATGTAGGCGATGGGCGCCGGATCTTCCGGGGGGAAGGTCATCGAGCACGAGCCCAATAGCCCGATCTGGAGATCCACCCCGAAGGAGACGGTCAACAACGCAAAGGCGTCGATCATCTCAAATTCACCGGGCTCATCGAGAAACCACTTCTCGAGTTGCGGCAGCACGGACGACATCGTATCGCTCGGCGTTGCACCCTGCGCCGGCGCATTACTCGGCAGCAGAATATAGCCGGACAACTGATCGATGGTCGGCAGAATCAGCGTGCGATTGATGCCGAAGCCGCCGGCGAATCCCGTGACAAACAGAAAGGGAGGTCCGCCTAATGGGATCTTCACCGCGGCGTACAGGAAGAAGGATGCCGGGTAGTGTTTGCCGTTGTTGGTGTATTCCGGCGTATATCCGCCCAACGCCTTCAATCCGAAGGAGCCGGCCTGACAGGCGACCTCGCCGTAGTAGTTGACGACCCCGGAGGTGACGACCTTGAGAAACGCGCCGGAGATGGAAAAGCCACCCTTCTGGAAGCCCATCGACAGGCCTTCCAAATCAAACTCGACGGTGTTGCCCGCGGGAGATCCCGGCAGAGGCAGTGGAAAGGTGATCGTTAACCCTTCCAGATCCATCGTGAACCCGCCGAGCGTAAAGCCGGCCGAAAGCCCAAAGGTCGCCTCGCCTCCGCTATAGTTCAGCCCGACCTTCTGCAAATTCACTGGACCGAAGGCTTTGTTGACATCGATCCAATGCACTGAAGTTGCCGGCGGTGTCGTCGTCGCTGGCAGATACTGCGCGGGCGTCGTCGATGCCGGAGCCGCCGGCAGCGCCATCGGCAAGGCGAAATTGTTCATCATCTCGCCGGATTTCGTCATCGCAGCCGTCAGCGCAAAGCCGCCCTGGCTCAAATTGAAGGTCTGTTGGTTGCCGGCAGCGGTTATTGTGTAGTTGTTCGCGTTCTTCGCGTTCGGATCGTTCCGCGTGTAAAGAGGATTGGCGCTGGCCGTGACTTGCGGAATCGAGAACTGCTGTCCAGTGGTGGAATTCGTGTAGGAGAAGCCGACTTTCGTGAGCACGATCTGGTTGAAGCCATCGATTTTGCCCACCACCGGCAGATCCTTGAACGCCAGTTCGGTTTCGATCGCGGCGCCCACAACATAGGGGTTCCCGGTCGCCGGCGCCGGGTTCTGCAGAATCGTGTCGGCGAAGAAGGTCAGGGTAATGGTCTTGCCTTCCACCTCCAAATCGAACTTCGCCGCAAAGCCCAGTTCCGTGCTTCCTCCCGTGCCGGAGGCGGGGCTGGTCTGAATCACTTGGCCGGCGATGTAATCGATCTTGGCTTCCAGATTCAGTTCCGGCGGCAGTTGGACCGTAACGCTGAACTGCTGGCCGACATACTGCAGGAAAGCGCCGATATGGATGTCGGCGGTCTGGACACAGCCGTTGAACGTGTAGACCGTCTCCGTCGCCTGCTTATCGATTTCGGCGGCAAGTGACACCGGCACCGATCCGATGGTCAGGTCCAGGCCCAGCGTAATGTCAACAGTGGTCGGCATGTTAGGACGTCGTGTTCGCGGTCAAGGAGATCGAGAGGCTTTCGATGTTCAGCCAGTTTGCAAGTTCGGGGGGCAGGGGAATGAGGCCCTGGGTCGGGTCCTGTTCGGTCAGGCCCACGCTGATCGAAAACAGCGTGTGCTGCGAACTGGAGTTGACGACGAAGTTCCCAATAGTGATTTCCGCCGTACTTTGAGGGGTGAACGACCCGGGGCCGCTGATGATACCTGGGAAAGCCTGTTGCAACAGAGGTAGCGCGGAGTTTTGCGACAGATCGCCAGAGCCGAGCTTATTTTCGATGAAGCCGATAATGTCGCCTAGATTGATGGTGATGGGCGGATCACCGGGATTGAGATCCAGCTTGAACAGAAAGCCGTTTTGGACGCCGTCCGAGGCATCGCTTTGCCCTGACGTGATTTCCGAGGCCAGCGGAATCACTTCGCCGCCCACCATCACTTTTGCCTTGAAGGAGAACTTCGTGCTCGACATAGGGGCATGGGCCTCGCGGTTAGAACGACACGCTCATGGGCAGGTGATCGCTCACGATCCGGGCTGCATTGAAGGTAGCCGCCGGACTAGTCCCATAGGTTGGAGCATTGCCGACCAAGTCCACCACCAGCACCGGAGGGGCATTGACCAGCGTGGGCAGGACCGTGAGGATATTGTCGTAGGGCTGACTTAAGTACTTGTCGCCTCCGACGCCGCCTGCGTTAAAGGATTTCAGCAGACTCGTCTTCGTGCCGTTGGCAAGCGTTATGGCGTAAGGCGGTTTCAGATCGGCGAAGCCAAAAATCTGCCGCTGCTTCGACTGGGAACCCACCTTATAGTAGTTTTTCGGATCGCAATTGAAGTCGCCGCCCAAGCATGTGTCCTCTTTGGGATTTATGGCGGTTTGGTTAATCTGGGCCACATCATTGAGGGCGTTGGTGAATGCCACGGCATTGCGGTAATCGCTGGGCGGCGAGGAGGTCGGCCCGTGAATGCCGATCAGATTCAGTGGCCGCACAGGATTGGTGCCGACTCGATTGAAGCGAGCCCACATCGCCGTGCGCGGCAGCAGGAAAGTGTTGGCGGTATCGCGCATGGCGGCGGCGCTCACGTACGTCAAACTCACGGTGTTATAGATCACTCCCACGGTCTCCCGGGGGCCGATTACTTTGGGCGGCACATAATCGTAAACATAGGCGGCGTTGGCGCTGACTACTGTATTCATCGCCGCTTTCAGCGTTTCCGCCGGAGACCAGTTCAATAATCAGCAGCGCATCAACCGGGGTCGTCGACGTGGCCCCACCCCACACCGCATCGCCCGTGGCGACCTTGACCACGTAGTCATTCAAATTGTTGCCCAAACCATTTGCGACGGAGGTGGCGTTCATCTTGTTGTTCAGCTTCGAGCTCCCCAGCTTGAAGATGTTCCAATAGATGATCTTCATTCGTGGTGTTCCTCCCGCCCGACTCACGCCCACCTCAGGCAAGAATCCGCGTCATGTTATTGAAACAATTTCGCCGAACTCTGAATGATTTCAGACAAAGTTTTTGAAAGCTGGCATGAAAACGCCAAGAAAAGTCAGCCCGAAGGCAAAGGCTGACAGAACAAAATCCTATCAAGCATCCAGAAACAAATCAACACAATTTTTGTGGCTTAATTTATCCGGAATGTGCTGTATACTGGCGTCGCCTACTGGGTAATATTATGCCTTCCTGGACCTTTCTCGATGACTACGGAACCCAGTATCCGGCGCTCGCCGCTTCGTTCCTGGGGATGCTCAGCTTCTCCAATCACACCCTGACGGGAACATCGTTTACCGGTGATCTCGATGTCAGCGCCAGCGGCGTCGCTTTGTCTACAATCGCGGCCCTTACCGGGGTGTCTTCCATCCCGATTGCCGGACAAGTCACCAACTCCAGCAGCACGTTGACCGTCACGCTCGCCGCAACCGATGGCAGTGCGCTTATGGCCGGTCTGGCGCAATCGGTCCCGCTGATCGGACGGCAAATCTCCAGCGCGGGTCTCTCGATCAACACCATCGTGACCCCGCAGGACTCAACCGACACCGGCCCTCAAACGGATGTCTTTGACTTCACGGTGACGCTGACCATCAACTCGTCCAGCTCGATTACGCTCACCACCCAGGTCCCGATGCACGGCGGCCTGTTCACGCTTGATGGGACGTTTCAAAACATGGGAGTTAGCCTCAACGATCTGGGATTCCTGGTGGGCAAATTAGCGAGTGGCAATCAATGGTTCCCCTCGTCGCAGTTGGGTCCCTATTATCAGGGGGGGCCAGCGTTGAGCTTGTTAGGTCTCTCGCTGACGCTGTTCGTGAATCTCTCCCCACTGCGGATCGCAGTCAGTTCTGTCAGCATCGGCGTTGGCATCACGGGCATTGATCTGACGGGCCAGAAGCTATATCTCAGCCCGATTGGGGTCTGGGCGATCGTTGAGGACCCCGCCAACAACCCTTCTGTCGACTGGGCGATTGAGGGCTCGATCGCGCTGTGCAACTATGCCCGGCCCGGGCAGTATCAGAATCCTGATTTCGCCTTCGACTTTGCGATGGATCTGACCAGCTTCTCGATTTCGGGCCAGTTGGAAAATAAGCAGAACCTGACGGTGGCCACCATGATGCAAGACCTTCTGGGCCAAGGCGTCGACATCGGCCTGCCGCCCCAACTGACGATCGACAAGTTCGACTTCGAGGCAGCGGCAGATCTTTCCACCGGCCAACTGACGGAGTTCTCGACGGATGTTGCCATGTCCGGCGGCTTCGGCTTGTTCTCGCAGTTTGACCTCGAAGAGATCAGCATCTCCTTCTCCTATTCGAACTAGGCCGCGGGAACCTCGGGACTCGACGCAACCCAACGTGGATCAGGAGGGAGCTCGCCGCGGTCCCGTTGCCGGACGGGCTAGCGGATCGGCCACTCGATCGCCCAATGGGTGGGCGTCTCGCTCGTGATGATGGCGCCTAGTCGCACGTTAAAACGTAGCGATCCGCCGTTCGATTTGGCGATACTGGCGCGCATAGGTTTTCCTGCGGCGTGGGCGGCCGCAACAAGGCTCTGCACAAGCGTTGAGCCTAAGCCTTTCCCGCGAGCGGCGGGGACGAAAGCAAGGTCGACGATCCGCTGCCCTTCCTCCTGGTCATATAGCCAGACATAGCCAAAGGGCACGTCCGACTCCTCCACTATTTTCAGACCGCCGGCCCCGTACTGAGCGGAATAGCCGGCATGCCAACCTTCGAACTGTATTTTGATGAGTTGGGAGCGGAGGGGGGAATCGGGTAGGAATTGCAGCTCCAAAGCGGGTCCGGCGGCCGCGAAGACCTGGAAAAGGAAATCGCGGTCGCCGGGGGTTGCGTCACGGAGCTGAATCGGCAGATTCATTCGTGGGTTGAACGTCGGGCTGACGATTTAATTGTGGGGCGGGAAGATGCCCGTCAACGAAATGATGTAGTTGCAAGCCAGGTAAGGCTGGCGGTTCTCGTGTGGAAAATTCCCACCCGCTTCGCCCACACTAACGCCGCCAAGTGCGGCATCGGCAGAGGCGGGCGCGTCGTAATTATTCCCGGCGCCAAGAATGTTGCCGCCAGGTCTGGACTGGGTAGCTCCTTCGTTGCGGACGGCCACCTTGACTGGATGGCTGTGGGCCGCTATCGCGCCGGTCGAAAGGGCCACCGTCTCCAGTCCGCCTACCTGCCCAAGAACGTACGGCGACAAGCCAGGGCCGGGGCCGGAGCCAGCGTGCACCGGGGCACGTCCCCGGAGGTCCGGCAAGGCAAAGGTAACCTGGCCGTCGCCGCCGTAGGTCGTGCCGAGGATCGCGAAGAGCGCCTCATGGTCAGCGATGGAAAGCAGCGCGCCGTTGCAGAAAGCCCAGTTGAGCGGAGCGTAGTTGCCGCCAAAGAGAATGATCTGGCCGATAAATGGATCGCTCATTTTCTATTCCTCTCGATGGGGCTAGCCGCGCGACGGGAAGACACCGACCAATGCGATGATGTAGTTCACCGCAAGGTAGGGCTGGCGGTTCTCATGGGGCAAGTTGCCACCGGCGGGACCTGAACTGACACCGCCGAGTGCGGCGTCTGCCGAAGCCGGCGAATCGTAGATGGTGGCGGCGCCGAGGACGTTTCCACCGGGACGATTTTGGGGGGTGTTGGACTCATTGGAAACAGCAACGGTTACTGGATGGGTGTGGGTAGGGATTTCCGCTGGCACAAGAGTGTGGGATTCCTGTCCACCCATCTCTCCCTCCTGGTAGGCGGTCAGGCCGAGGCCCTGGCCCATTCCGATGGGGACACGACCGCGCAGATCGGGAAGACCGAAAGTGACGCGCCCGTCGCCCCCATACATCGTTCCCAGAATCGAAAACAGCGCGGAGTTCTTTTGAATCGCCATTAGGCTGCCATCGCAGAAAGCCCATCCCTTCGGCGGGAAATTGCCGCCGAAAATCATGATTTGACCGAGAAACGGATCAGACATTAAGTTCTCCCTAGATATGTTAAATTTGGGCCGTTGTTTTGCGCCCCGCCCAAGATGGTTCAGTAATGGCCCGCTACGAGTTGCCGAGCACTACCCCGAAAAGATACAGGATATATGCCCTGCAACTCAAGCGGAGATTGCATGATTCCGTAGTTTTTAACTCGCAATTCTGTTATTTCCGGATTGAGGGCGCGGTGGCCTGTGGTAAAGTCGATTTTTTGGTTTGAGTTGGTAACGGGATTCATGTTTCGGGAGCTCTTCATGCGTGCATTAGTTGGTTGGTCCAATGGTTTTGCCGGATGGCGTGCCGGGGTTATGTTGGGGGCGCTGCTCTGGGCGCCGTCTGCGTTTGCGGCGTGCACAGGTACGGCGACATCGAGGACGTGCACTTCGGAGCACGCGTCGAATAACCTGACGGTGACTTCGGGAGCTTCCGCGGCGAGCCCGCAGAAGGCGACGGTGTATCCCTCGGGCAACGTGGTCTCTGGGATGTCGGGGACGATCAGCACGGTGCAGGTGAGGCTGAACGGATTAACGCATACGGCCCCCGACAACCTGGATATGGTCCTGGTTTCGCCGGACGGTACGGCGTTCGTTTTCTGGTCCGATGTTGGTGGCGTTCCCGGGACGACCGGCGCGTGCGACGGGGTGAACCGGGTTACGACTGCTTGTTCGATCAACAACTTTACAATTACGGTTGCTGATACCGGGTCGACCTTGTTGCCGGACTCGAATCCGACGGATCCCCGGGTGCTGGTTGACAACACCACGTACAGGCCCGCCAACTATGGGGGGCTGGCCGACGTGATTCCGGACTCCGGCGTGACGGTATCGGCAGCCAACTCGGCTACTGGCGGGCTAGGCGGCACGGCGACGTTCACAAACCGGTTTGGCGGTTCGGGGAACGTGAACGGAGAATGGAGGCTCTATATCGCGCTCGACAGCTGTTGCGGCGGCGGTGCCAGCGATGCGGGGTCGCTGACCAGTTGGAGTCTGATTTTAACGACCAACGCGGTCGATGCGGCGACGACGACCTCGCTAACGAGCACGGTGAACCCGAGTTTCGTTGGCAATAATGTGACGATCACGGCTACGGTGACTTCCGGGGGGAATCCGGTGACGCTGGGATTTGTAACTTTCCTTGTGGGCGCGCAAACGGTGGCCTCGAATCTCCAGTTTAATAGTTCCGGCCAGGTTTCGGTCACTACCTCCGGCCTGGCGGAGGGTTCGCATGTGATTACGGCCAACTACAGTGGCGCCACGGGCTTTGGCGCTTCGTCGGGGACCCTGACGCAGGTGGTGGACCGGCGGACGACGGTGAGTGGGAACTCCTTCTGCAACGTGGGCCCGATTACGATTCCAAACGCGATCGGTGGCTCCGGCACGCCGTATCCATCGAAGCTATTTGTGACCGGGCTGGCCGGTACTACGCAGAAGGTGACGATGCAACTGAACGGCTTCACGCATCCGGTGCCGGAGGATGTGGATTTGTTGCTGGTGTCGCCGACGGGGCAGCGGTTTGTGCCGTTTGCGTCGGTGGCCGGGATTGTTGGGGTGACCAACATCGACCTGACCTTGGATGATGCGGCGGCGAGCCTGATGCCGAGCACGGGATCGTTGCCGGGCGGCACGTACCGCCCGAGCGCCTTTGCGAGTGCGACGTTTCCGTCGCCGGCGCCGGCGGGCCCGTATCAGTTTGCCGCGTCGCAGGGTTCGGCGACCTTTATCAACACTTTCTCCGGCAGCAGTCCGAACGGCACGTGGCAATTGTTTGCCTCCTCGCACGGAGCGGGTACGGCGGGGACGCGCCAGTTCGGGGGGGGCTGGTGTTTGAACTTCACCACTTCGAGCGATCCGGCGACGACAACGACGCCGGCGGTGAGCCCGTCGCCTTCGGCGACGGAGCAGACGGTGACGGTGTCGGCGCTGGTGGCGAACGCGACCACTTCTGCTCCGGTGAATGGCCAGGGGACGGTGAACTTCACCGTGGGCAACACGCCGCTGGCCGGACCGCTGCCGTTGGATGCGAACGGTGTGGCGTCGTTTACGAAGTCCGATTTCGCCCAGGGTGCGCATTTTGTGACGGCGAACTATAACGGCTCTCCCGGGAACTTTGGCGTCTCTAACGGGACGGTTTTGCACTATGTGGATGCGCCGACGACCAACCCGAGCGCACTGCGATACTGCAACTCGAGCGCGGTGACGTTTCCCAATGTGACCAACGCGTCCGGTTCGCCGTATCCGACGCGGATTCTGGTGAACGGCCTGGCGGGGACGATCAACAAGGTTACGGTGGAGTTGAACGGTTTGAGCCATCAGTTTCCGGACGATATCGACATGATGCTTTCCGGGCCCAACGGGAATAGCCTGGTCCTGTTTTCGGACGTGGGGTCGAGCACTGCCGTAAACGGGCTCAATCTGGTGCTGGACAGCTCGGCCGCCCAGGCCCTGCCTGATGCGGCAGCGCTCTCTTCGGGGACCTTCCAGCCGAGTGACTTTCAGGTGGGCACGGACGTCTTCGCCGCGCCGGCGCCGAGAACAAACGCTTTTAGCGCTTCTACCTCAACGCTCGACACCGCCTTTGACAATAGCAACGCCAATGGATTCTGGACGCTGTACACGACCAACGACGCCTCCGGCTCTGCGGGCGGCGGGTCGCTCGCCGAAGGGTGGTGCCTGAACTTCACGATGAACAATCCGGACCTGACGATCTCCAAGTCGCATGTGGGGAATTTCACGCAAGGGCAGGTTGGTGCGCAGTATACCGTCGTGGTGGGGAGCAATGGACCGGGGACGACTTCCGGGACGATTACGGTAGTGGATACCCCGCCGTCGGGACTTTCGATCACGGGGATGTCTGGTGATGGGTGGACGTGCACGGTTGGCACGGCGACCTGCACGACGACAGCGGCCTTGGCGAGAGGGGGGACGTTGCCTCCGATCACGGTGACGGTGAACGTGAGCGCCAATGCGACTTCGCCGCTAGTGAACGAGGCAACGGTTTCGGCGGCCTTTGATCCGGGGACTGCGGGGAATAATAGGGCCACTGATTCGACGGTGATTCTGGGGGTGCCGGACTTAACGATTGGAGCGGGGATCTCGACGCCCTTTGTGCAGGGCGGAACCGGGGCCTTCTTGTACACGGTTAGCAACAGTGGCGCGGGGGCCAGTAGTGGGATTTACTCGATCAGCAGTCAAATGCCGACCGGGCTGACGTTGCAGGGTGCGCCCTCGGGCTCGGGCTGGGATTGCTCGAATTCGACGTCCACTTTCGTGAGCTGCGTGCGCACGACCGCAATCCCGGCATCGAGTTCGGCGCCGATAGTAACGGCTAATGTGAATGTGGCCTCGAATGCGCCGCTTTCGATTACGAATGAGGCCACTGTGTCCGGGGGCGGCGAGGTGAACACCGGCAATAACACGGGTTCGGTGACCTTCTCCGTGGCGGCTAGGACTCCTGTGACGGTGAACGTGCCGGCCGGGGTTTCGTTCACGCTGAACAGCGTGAACTATACGGGTTCGCAGACGGTGAGTCTGGCTCCGGGGACCTATACCCTGTCGACGACTTCGCCGCAGACGTCAGCGGCGGGGACGCGGGCGGAGTTTGCGAGCTGGTCGAACGGCGGGCCGATTTCACAGAACGTGTTGGTCCGTTCGTCGGCTCTGACGATTACCGGCGCGTTTACGACGCAGCACCAGTTGACGACGGCTGCCGGGACGGGCGGCACGGTGACGCCGGCGAGCGGCACTTTCTTCGATGCGGGGACGGTGGTGAATGTGACGGCGACGCCGAACAGCGGATTTAACTTCGCGAGCTGGACGGGGCCGGTGGCCAACGCGAATGCGGCGGCGACGACGGTGACGATGTCGGCACCGGTGTCGGTGACGGCGAACTTTACGGCGCAGACGGGCGTGACGATCAATGTTCCGGCCGGGGTGAGCTATACGTTCAACGGGCAGACGGTGACGGGTTCGCAGACGTTCCAGGTGGCTCCGGGGACGTACACGCTATCGACGACTTCGCCGCAGACGGTAGCGGCGGGGACGCGCGCGGTGTTTGCGAGCTGGTCGAACGGTGGGGCGATTTCGCAGAACGTGGTGGTGGGTTCGTCGGCTCTGACGATTACCGGCACGTTCACGACGCAGCACCAGTTGACGACGGCGGCAGGGACCGGTGGTACGGTTTCGCCGGCGAGCGGTAGCTTCTTCGATGCCGGGACGGTGGTGAATGTGTCGGCGACGGCGAGCAGCGGATTTAACTTCGCGAGCTGGACGGGGCCGGTGGCGAATCCCAGTGCGGCCAGCACGAGCGTCACGATGAGTGGGCCGATCACGGTTTCAGCCAGCTTCACAGCGGCGGCCACGACGTTGAACGCGGCAATTTCGGCAAAGTCCGGCCCGGCGAACGCAAGGGTGTGGAGTGTCGCGATTCAGAATACGGGCGCCGGAGCGGCGGTGAACGCGCAGCTGAATACACTGACCCTTACGCAGACCTTCGGCGCGGCTTGTACGCCGGTGGTGTCGACCGCATTGCCGGGCGCAGCGGGCACAATCGCGCCCACCGCGTCCGCCATCGTTCCGGTTACCATTAACTTCTCGGCGTGCGCGGTTTCGGCTAGGTTCCGCGTCGACCTTGGATACAGCGCCAACGGTGGAAGCACCACTGGCGTGAGAACAATAACGAATCAGTTCCAGTAAGCAATTCGGAGGAAACATGAATTGGAAACCAGTGCAACTATTGGCGGCGACAGCGCTTTTATCCGTCTCGCTACCGGGGGCCACGCTGACGTTGACGCCAGCCACCATCTCCGGTGCGCCGGGTAGCACAGTCGGCTGGAGCTATTCTCTCGTTAACGATACCGCTAACTGGATCGTCATCAACAGCGTCGTCGACAGCGGCTTCAATCCGGCGTTCGGGACTTTCACTGAGTTTGCCGCGACGAACTTCAACGTCGTCGCACCCAACACGATTTTCTCCGAGGCCTTTAGAATTAAGATGATGAAGGGATTTGCTCTTTCCAGGTTGGTTATGACACCTACTCATCCGATCCCAATCTCAACGGCGGGCTTGATTTCATCTCGGGCCTGAATACATTTCAGATTTCGTTCGCCCGCGTCGATGCCAGTGCGCCAGTCCCCGAACCGGCCACGGTAGCGCTAACGGGCGCGGCTTTGGTTGCGCTGTTGAGCTTCCGGCGACGGAGCTGAGGACCTTCATCAGCTCTTTTCACCGCCCGCCTCGCCGTTCATACAATGCACGGTGAGGCGCAGGCAGTCGCGGCGGCGTTAGCGAGAATGCGTTCTTTCTGCAGATGCTGCTCAATGGTTTCGAGATCGATTGCAACAAACTCGAAACGGTGCAGCGTCTCCGGTTCTTCACCCTGCGCCAACTGACCACGTTGGGCTCCGAATGCTGACGCCCCACCCGGCTGCTGTAGACAAGCGCAGTGCGTCCCGACCACAGCAGCCAATCGTAGCCGCGCACCGCGAAGGTGGATGGCTGCACCTTCCGCACGTCGAGCGCCAGTCCGCCCTGGCCTGCAGGCTGTTGACAGACTAGGGAATGGCGCACTGGTTTAACGACGGCCCGAAAAGCCGTAAGGCCTCCGAATCCGCCGGAATCGGGTGGCCTGTGATCTCGACGTAGAATTCAGCGATGACCGGATCGTGTGCCCGCCAGACGGCGTGTGGCCCGTCCGTCCGGACCACATCTCCGCCCCATCGCCATCAGGATTGCCGCCTTGGTCGCCCCCGTCCCTTGTTTGCGAAGCATGGTCGAATTCCCAAGCTGGAGGTCGTGGATACGAATCCCCGGCACGAGGCAACCGCTTCCCGCCAACCTGCGGACAGGATCGCCATGCTGCGTCCAAGTGACGATCTCGCCAACCAGCCAGGTAGTAGGCCTCGCCCATTCTTCTTCGATTTGTCTTCAGTCCTTCATCGGGGTGAAATCCGCCGAGCGCATCCTCTAGGTTGGGTCTCATGCGATTTCCGACCTTCGATGCATGCGAGCCGATCCCAAACAGCACCACCGTCGCGTGGACTGCCCTCTCCTAACAACCCACCTTCCGAGTAACCCGAGATCTTCTAGCCGAACACCGGAGACAGCATGAAACGAACCCTACTTTTTATTGGACTGGCCGCCGTGCTTGGATCGGCCGCATACACCGCAGTGCAACAATACCGGATGAAACATGCGGCAACCGGCCTGGAGATTACCGTTCCGGGGCACATCGGCTCGAATGCTCTTCTGCCGAGTGGCTGGAAGACGACTCCTGCGGCGCGGTAAGCCCAGACGGCAAGCTGTTCGCCTTCACCAATACCGGCTACACCCGCCACCAAGTCCACATCGTGGACCTCGCCACGGAAAAAGAGATCGCCACGTTCCCCATAGAGCAAGGATGGAGCGGTTTGGCCTGGGCTCCCAATGGCAAACGCCTTTATCTCTCCAGTGGCGCAGGCTACGCCGGCAGCGACATTCTGGTGTTCGACCGATGGGACAAGGAAGGCTGGCAGGAAGCACGCGGCGGAGCGAACCTGCTAGGCGCGAAGAAGGACAACTCGGCCGTCAGTTCCATCCTCATCTCGGCCGACGGCAAGATCCTTTATGCGATCAATAACTCGGACGGCCATATCTATCTCATGGAGACCCATGGCGGCCGCGCGCTAGGCCGCCTCAAGGTAGGCGATCACCCCATTCAGGGCGTCCTCGCGAAGGATGGTCAGACGCTTTATGTCGCCAACTTGGGCGGCGCTGAGGTCGTGGCCGTGAATGTGGGGGATCCCGAGCGCCCAGTCATCGCCGCGACGATGGCCACCGATCCCCATCCCAACGATCTCGCCTTGAGCGAAGACGGGCTGCTGTTCGTCTCCTGCGGCCACACTAACTTTGTCCAGACCTTCGATACGAAGACGCAGCGCAAACTCGAATCCATCAACATGGCGCTCGGCCCCAACGCGCCCGCCGGCAGTACGCCGAATTCGCTGACTCTCTCCCCGGACGGCAAAACCCTATACGTCGCCAACGCCGACAACAACACTGTGGCGGTGGTCGATGTGGCCGAGCGCGGCCGCAGCCAAGTCCGCGGCTTCATCCCCACCGGTTGGTACCCAACGCTCGTGCGCATGACGCCGGACAGCAAGCGCCTGCTGATCGCCAGCGGTAAAGGCGTCGGCACGGGTCCGAATAAAGTGAAGCGTCCCATCGATCCGATGGCCCCATCCAACAGCTTCCAGCACCACGGCAACAACATGAACGGGCTGCTCAGCTTCGTGGACACGCCCACGGCCAAAACCCTTTCCGCCATGACCAAGCAGTCCATGGAAAACTCGCCCTATCGCGACAAGCTGCTCGAAAGTGCCGAAATCGCGGCCGACACCGTCATCCCGGCCAAGGTCGGCGAAAAGTCGCCTATCCAACACGTGCTTTTCATCATGAAGGAGAACCGCACCTATGACCAGGTTTTCGGCGATCTGAAGCAGGGCAACGGCGATCCCGCCCTGACGCTGTTCGGGCGCGATGTCACCCCGAACCAGCATGCGTTGGCCGAGCAGTTCGTCCTGCTCGATAATCTCTATTGCAGCGGCGAAGTGTCGCAGGACGGACAGCCCTGGACCACCTCGGCGTACGTGAACGAGTTCACGCAGCGGGCGTGGACGTTGAGCTACTCCCGCCACGGCCGGGTGAACACGGCCAACGGAATCGCCAGCCAGTCGACACCTTACATTTGGGAACTGGCGGCGCAGAAAGGGTTGCTGGTCAAAACGTTCGGCATGGGCAACCGCCGTGGCATTGAACCGCTGCGCAGCGTGAAGTTCGACCAGCGCACGCCGGGCAACGCCGGCGACCGGCCCCGCGATTACATCCGCGCCGACCGCTTCATTGAGGAGTTCCAGGAGTGGGACCGGGACGGCAAGGTGCCGAACTTCATGTTCATGTCGCTGGGCGAAAACCATACCAGCGGTACCGCGCCCGGGGCGTTTACACCGAAAGCGCAGGTGGCTTCAAACGATGTGGCCGTCGGCAAGATCGTCGAAGCGATCACGAAGAGCAAAGCGTGGGGCAAGTTCGCCATCTTCATCATCGAAGACGACGCCCAAAATGGGCCGGACCACGTGGACAGTCACCGTACGGCGGGCTTGGTGATCAGCCCCTACGTGAAGCGTAAACATGTCGACAGCACGATGTACTCGACCGTATCGATGCTGCGCACCGTCGAGTTGCTGCTCGGTCTCCCACCGATGACGCAGCACGACGCCGCGGCCACGCCGATGAACAACAGCTTCATGGCCAAGCCCGACCTGTCCGGCTTTACCGCACTGCCTGCCCAGATTGACCTGATGACCCGGAATGCCCCCCATGCCTACGGGGCAGCTCTCTCCGCGCGGATGGACTTCAGCGACTACGACCGCACGGATGAGGACGCCTTGAACCGGATCCTCTGGCATAGCATTAAGGGTGAGAATGTGCCGATGCCGGCGCCGGTGCGGCGAGCGCTGCCGACCCGCATGGGCCTCTTCCGCTTCCCGGACGCCGACTAACCGCAATGCACAGGATGCTTGAAAACCTGGACCAAGTCCTGATTGAATCTCCCCTTGAAGCGGTTCAGACCCTCGTCGAAGCCCTCGAAAAACAGCACACCATTCGGCTCGTCCGGGAGCCGGAGGTGTGCCTGACCATGCTGCGGGCCGAGGATTCCCTCGATGCGCAGGAATTCTATTTGGGCGAAGCACTCACCACCTCCTGTGAGGTTAGCGTCGATGAAACGGCAGGCTTCGGCATGTGTCTCGGGGAAGAACCCGTCCGGGCGTACTGCGTTGCCGTGTTCGATGCGCTGCGGGAAATGCAGGCTATCGACGAGGCTTTGCTCGAGGCCTTGGTCCAAATGAGCACCCGAATGGAAGAGCGCGACCAGCGTGAGTTCGCCCAGACGCTGCGGACGCAGGTCGACTTTAAATTGCTGGAGCAGGAATAGAACAGGAATAGAAGATGACGAGGGAAGCGCAGTTTGAAGAAGCGCACGACGGCCAGGCCGCTTTCCGGCTGTTTCTCGATAGCATGGCCCGCCCAGGGCAACTCCGCCGCCTGGATGCAACCAAGCTGGCGCCTCCGGCTGGCCTCGCGGGGGCAAGCGCCCTGCTGGGCCTCTGCCTGCTCGATTCGGAAGTGAGCTTTCACTGTGCCGGTTTTGCTCCCGAGGTTGCCGAGTACCTCCGCGTGAATACGAACAGCCGGGTGGTGCCCGCCAGGGACGCGGACTTCGTGTTCCTCGGCGATAGCTCACGTCTCGATGAAGTGGCCGTGGCCAAGACAGGGGACCCGGAGTACCCGGAACTGTCGGCCACGCTTGTGCTGCAGGTGAGTGAACTGAGCGAAGAGCCGCTGGCGGGCTGCCGGCGGGTTGCCACCTCCGGACCCGGGGTAGACGGCGTGCGGACTTTCTCGGTGGCGGGCCTCGAAACCGCGTTTCTCACGTTGTTGCCCTTTGCATCGGAGTAGACAGCGACCTGCATGGCCTGCCGCGCGACTTTAGCCAACCGGCCGTCGAAGCGCTGCGGCAGGCCAGCGAGGCGGGCAAGCTCCGCGCCGATCACTTTATTCATGCCCGCTGCGAACTGCCCCACCCGGACACGCCGAGTTTGCTTCAGCACATCCTCCATCATCCCCGCCTGCGCCTGGCCTCCCTAATGGACCACACGCCGGGCCAGCGTCAGGTCACCGACCTCAACCGCTTTCGCCGGGGCCTGGAGCGCATGGGCCCAGTCGCCGACGACTGGTTCGAAAATCTGGTCGCCACCGAACGGGCCAAGCAGGAGCGGTATGCCGGGCCCAACCGGCAGCAGTTGGTCGAAATGCTGCGCAGCCAGCAGATCCCGCTCGCCTCCCACGACGACGCCAACGACGAGCACATCGCCGAAGCGATCCGCGACGGCGCGACCATCGCTGAGTTCCCCACGACGCTGGCAGCGGCCACGGCCGCGCGGGCGGCGGGCCTGCGAAACGTGATGGGTGCGCCGAATGTTGTCTTAGGCGGATCGCAGTCCGGAAATCGGGCAGCCGCGGAGGCGGCCCGTCACGAGTTGGTTGATGCCCTATCGAGCGACTATGCGCCCGTCAGTCTCCTTCACGCCGCCTTTCGAATCGCCCGGGAGTCGGAACTGCCGATCGAGGAGACGGTACGCTGGATCAGTGCGAATCCAGCCTCCCTGGCACGCCTCGAAGACCGCGGACGAATCGAGCCCGGCCTTCGGGCCGACCTGGTGGAGGTAGCGCTCATCGACGATGTGCCCTGTGTCGTACGGGTATGGCGGCAGGGGGTGCGCGTTGCCTGAGCCCAGATGCGCAATCTATTTTTCACCGCCGCCGCAGACTTCCTTGGCCCGGCTGGCGGACGCTTGGTTCAACGACCCGGCGATGCAGAGCTACACCGCATCTACGCGCCACTACGGCTTTCATGCGACGCTCAAGCCGCCGATGGCGCTCCGGCCGGGCTACCGCCGGGAGGAGTTGCGGGCGGAGTTGCACGACTTCGCCGCGATCCAGCCGCGCCTTCTCATCCCCCGCTTGCAAGTCTCTCTGCTCGGCAGCTTCCTCGCCTTGACGCTCGCACAGCCGCTTCCCGGCTTGGATGCCCTGGCTGCGCACTGCGTCGAGCACTTTGAGCCGTTCCGGCAGCCCGAGTCCCCCGAAGCGGCCGCCAGTCGGCGCCGCCCCTCCATGAGCGCGCGTCAACTGGAACTGCTCGACCGCTGGGGCTACCCGTACGTGCTCGAGGAGTGGCGATTTCACATGACCCTGACTTCTTCTCTCGCCGATCCCCCAGTCCGCACAGCGCTTCTCTCCAGGCTCCAAACCTATTTCGCCCCCGCGCTCGCAGAACCCTTATGGCTCGAAGATCTGTGCCTCTTCGCTCAGCCCGATCGCAGTTCGCCCTTCCGCCTTCAGGAGCGTTTTCCATGCTCAACGAAGTAAGCGCCATCCTGGCGCAAGCGGGTACCATCCTGCTCGACTGCTTTCAGCGCCGCGTGCCAGCCCAGGACAAAGGATTTCTCGATATCGTCAGTGAAGCCGACCTCCGCGCCTCGCACTTGATTGAGCATCGGCTCGCTGCGGCGTTTCCCGGCATCGAGTTCCATTCCGAGGAGCATCCGCGCGCCGGGTCGGCCCCGCGCTATTGGATCCTTGATCCCCTCGACGGCACCAAGAACTTCTGCCACGGACATCCCTACTTCTGCACC
>LNFE01000278.1 GCA_001464575.1 Acidobacteria bacterium Ga0077553
GCCCATGTACGACGCGTTCGTGAACAAGATCGCTGAAACGGAAGCAGAAAATCTTTTCAAAAAGTCGTTGGCGTTCGATTTCGTCCACTCTCAACCAACCGACCAGCCTGCCCTAAATACGATCCGGCTCGACTTCAATACGCCCATCGGAAGGAAATCGACTGACAATAAAACTGGCTCCTCGGCCTCCCTCGACTTCAACGCTGCGGTTGCCCTCTACCACCGCTCGCAGGTTTTCGATGGGAAGAACGTTCGCTTGCGCAACGCCAGCGCCTCGCTGGCGCTGAACTATCGGATGCCCTCTTGGGGAGAGATGGGTTCGCCTGTCTTGACCTTGGCCGGTTACTACCAATACATGTTTAACAATAGCCTCATCGAATTCAATTCCGACGCACTCACGCCCGGCGGATCGCAGATTCCGCTTCGTGGCCCGGCTCTGGAAGTGCTGAATACGAAGGGAGCGATTGGTCTCGGTCAGCTCCGTCTGGAGATTCCGCTGGGCAAGGACTCCGGACTTACCTTCCCCATCGCCTTTAGCTATGCGAATCGGACGGAACTGCTGAAAGATCCGAATCGCAAATTCTGGCAGGGGCACATTGGCCTAAGCTATGACCTAGCCAAGTTACAGGCCGCATGGCTGAAGCGCTCCAAATGATGCCGCAACCGCCCAGCCGTATGTCACCGTTTCCACCGGAGTAAACAGCCATGAGCCACTCGATTACCGCAACTTACCTGCTCTACCCAGCCTGCCTCGCGCTGGCCCTTGTCCTCGCCGGACCATCGCAGGCTCAAACTAAGGGTCCGTCCCCTACGCCTCCTTCTTGTGTCGTGGACATGGCCCCCATGTCCCATTGGGATCGGAATTCCAGCGTCAGAGTCACCCTGAAAAAATGTCTCGACCCCGCCGATGGGGCCTTTCAAGCCAAGTTTGCCGCCTGGCTGAAAGCCACGGAACAGTATCAACTATGGGCCGCCGAGATCCCGATTGGTCGCGCAGTCCATCGCACAAGTCTGCCTGCGGATGGCGGCGCCCAGTGGGTATTCCGGCTTCGCGGCTCCCTGGAAAGCGTCGAGAAGGAGGAAAAAGAGCGATTGGCCATGTGGGAGAAACTGTCCGCGTTAGGCGAGGCCAATCTGGCGATCAGCATCGGTACGAAGCCTGATGAGATCAAGGTCGGTTCCCAGAAAGTCTTCGCGGACCCGGTCATTACCAATGTCGAAGTTGCCGGCCTTCCCTGCACGCCAACGCCATGCGTTGTCAGGAAGGGCTCGATCCTAACCCTCTCCATCGCTAATTGGAACGAACTGATGAAGCGTGCCAAGGCCGATACGGTCTACCTCCTCGCGGGAGGGAAATCACTCGGGATGCTCCTGCCTGGTCCCACTTCCGGCGACAAGATCCAGTTCGAACTAACCGCTGATGGCGCCGGTCCACAGCGAGAGCGGCTTCTATCCGCGTGGCGGTCGGTAATGGCGGTGAAAGGGTATGACGATGTTCCTCGAATGCTGTCAGTAGGAACCACAAGTCTCGTACTGGCCGGTTCCGCCGATGGCATTGGTTCGTCGATCACGATCCGAAGGCTCAATGAATCTTTGTGGATTTGGGGGCTCTTTATGTTGGTCTTACTAGGCGTTCTTGTCGGCCTAGGCGCGGAGGGGGAGATCTTGCGCGAGCCTTCGCCCCAACCGGTAGCTGGCGCGCGGCAGGCTTTCAGTCTAAATCGTTGCCAAATGGCCTGGTGGTTTCTCATCGCAGTAGGAAGCGTTTCCTTCTATTGGGCAATTCTTGGCGAGGAGTTAACGATTCCCCCGAACCTGCTGGCCCTCCTCGGAATCTCCGGTGCGACTGGCTTCCTCGGCTATACGGTCGACGAAGTGGACGCAAAAAACTTGGAGCCGATCCCCACGGAAGGATGGTGGAAAGATGTGCTCACAAGCCGCAATGGAGTCGAAATGCACCGCCTGCAGATGCTCGTCTGGACAATCCTTTTCGGCATCATGGTGGTTTACGAGTTCGCCACAACTCTCCAACTGCCCGATCCCAGCAACGGTGCCCTGGTGCTTATGGGTCTCTCTTCAGGGCTCTATGTCGGCCTGAAGGTCCCCGAGAAAAAGGCGTGACCGCGGAGGGTGTGCCTTCAGCCGCGCTATCGTGTTATCTCACCTATGCTCCGCCTCATCCTCCTTACCCTGCTCTCTCCCCCCCTCCTCGCCCAGGACCGCATCGGCACCCTCCAACTCCGCGTCTCCACCGACCGCCCCGATTGGCGCTACGCCCCCGGCCAACCCGTCCGCTTCCGCATCGTCGCCATTCAGGACGGCCACCCCGTCGCCGGCCTCAAAGTCACCTACCGCATCGGCCCCGAAATGCTCCCCCCGAAGGTCGACCAAACCGTCGACCTCCCCGCCGAAGGCCTCACCGTCGACGGCGGCACCCTCGCCGAACCCGGCTTCCTCCGCTGCATCGCCACCGTTGAAAAGAACGGCAAAACCTATCGCGCCCTCTCCACCGCCGCCTTCACCCCCGAACGCATCCAGCCCACCCAACCCGACCCCGCCGACTTTGACCAATTCTGGGCCGCCGGCAAAGCCGCCCTCGCCAAACTCCCCATCGACGCCAAACTCACCCCCCTCCCCGAGTACGGCAACGCCGCCGCCGACTGCTACCACGTCAGTCTCCAAAACGTCGGCCCCGGCGCCGCGCCCTCCCGCTTCTACGGCGTCCTCTGCGAACCCAAAGCCCCCGGCAAATATCCCGCGCTTCTCAGCGTCCCTGGCGCCGGCGTCCGCCCCTACCGCGGCCTGGCCGAAATGGCCGCCCGCGGCGTCATCACCTTCCAGGTCGGCATCCACGGCATCCCCGTCACCATGGACCAGTCCGTCTACGACTCCCTCGCCGCCGGCGCCCTCAACGGCTACAACACCTTCGGCCTCGACAACCGCGATCGCTACTACTATCGCCGCGTCTATCTCGGCTGCGTCCGCTCGAACGACTTCCTCACCAGCCGCCCCAACTGGAACCGCACCGACCTCGCCGTCACCGGCGGCAGCCAAGGCGGCGCGCTCTCCATCGTCACGGCGGCGCTAGACCCCCGCGTCCGCGGCCTCGCCGCGTACTACCCCGCTCTCGCCGACGTCACCGGCTACCTCCACAACCGCGCCGGCGGCTGGCCCCACATGTTCCGCGCCGCCGAAGGCCCGCTAGCTCACCGCTCCCCGGACAAGATTGCCACCACCGCCTACTACGACGTCGTCAACTTCGCCCGCCGCGTCAAAGTCCCTGGCCTTTACTCCTGGGGCTTCAACGACGAGACCTGCCCGCCCACGTCCATGTATGCGGCCTACAACGTCATCCCCGGCCAGAAGAATCTACTGCTCGCCCTCGAAACCGGCCACAACAACATCCCCGAGCAGGTCGCCGAAGTCCAGTCCTGGCTGCAAAGGTTCCTGAAAGTAGCCCCAGCGCAGAACTGAGTCAGCCTGGCCCAGCAGGCCCGCCGAGTCGCCGCTCATACGCCACCCGGATCTCCTCCGCCAGAGCCAGGTAACTCTCCGTCCCCTCCGGGGCCTCGCGCCCAAACCACCGAACGAACTCTTCCCGCACAATCTCCGCCACTCCCTCCGCCGTCGTCCCCTGTCGCAGCCGAGGCAGAATCGTCCCTGCCTCGGGATCATACTCGTCGGTATTCCCCCCGAAATTGATCCCCACCAAGTCATGCCGGAACAGAATCGCCGAAACCTCTGCGAACAGCTCCCGATAGTCCCTCGAAAGATTAGAGCAGCTCATCGCCAAATCCGGTCTCGGACACTCCCGCGCTCCACCGCTGAATCGACCGCCGCATGGAGTCCGTACTCCCAAACCCCGCGATCGCGGCCACCTCTTTCGGCGTCGTACCTGCCCCGTCCAGCATCGCCTGCGCCAGCGTTACCCGCAACTGCTCCACGAACCGTGCCGGCGTCACGCCCTTCTCTTTCGCAAACACCCGCGCAAAATGCCGCGGGCTCATCCGGCACTGTTGCGCCAGCGCCGGCACGCTCAAATCCGCCGTCAGATGTTCGGCGATCCAAACGCACAGCTCCTCAATCGATCGGCTCTCACTCACCGGCACCGCGAGAAAACTGCTGAACTGGGAATGGCTCGCCCCCCGCCTTAGAAACATCACCAAATCCTGGGCAATGCGTCTCGATTGCGCCGCCCCCTGGTCTTCCTCCACCAGCGCCAGGGCCAGATCCATGCCCGCGGTCACGCCCCCCGACGTATAGCAGGAACCATCTTTCACGAACAGAGGCGCCCGTTCCACGCGAACGTCCGGATACCCGTTAGCGAGCCGCTCGTTCCAACGCCAATGCGTCACCGCGCGCTTGTGGCTCAGCAGTCCCGCCTCGGCCAGCACAAACGCCCCGGTACACACCGAACAAACCCGCCGTGCCACTCCCGCCATCGCGCAAAGCCATTCGAGGAAGGCCGGGCTGCACCGCCGCTCTTCCGCCCCGCCCCCGCCGGGCACCACGATCGTATCCGCTGCGCCACGAACATCCAGAAAGTGCGTTGCCGTGCCCAGCGTCAAGCCGCAACTCGAACTCACCGGTCCCGGCTCGGCGGAGACGAGCTCCACCTGATACCCGCCGCACCGCGAAAACACTTCGAAGGGGCCGGTCAAATCGAGGATCTGCACCGGAGGAACCACGACGAAAAGGACGCGCTTCAGAGGCGCGGCTGATTTGGCAGAAATCGCCGGGGGAATGTCCTTGCCGGGCTTTTGTGTCAGCCCCATACTCGTCTCATGAAACTGTTTGCGTTTGCCATTGTCGCACTGTTGCCCCTCTCGGCAGCGGCGCAGGAGGTTCGTTTCACGGCCGAACAACGGCTGGAGTTCCCAGAGAACTACCGCGAGTGGATCTTCCTCTCCTCCGGCCGCGGCATGACCTACGGCCCTGCGGCCGACCCCCACGGCGCTCCGCTTTTCGACAATGTCTTCGCCAGCCCCTCCGCCTATCGCAGCTTCGTGAAGACAGGCCGCTGGCCCGAAAAAGCCGCGTTCATCTTGGAGATCCGCAACGCCAAGACGGAGGGCTCGATCAACAAGGGAGGCCAGTTCCAGACGGATGTCACCGCCGTCGAGGTGCTTGTGAAGGACACGAAGCGGTTTCCGGAGACCGGGGGCTGGGGCTTCTTCGAGTTTGGCACCGGCCGCAAACCCGCAGAGAAGCTGGCGAAGACCGCCAGTTGCTACGCCTGCCACTCGAAGAATGCGGCGGTCGAACATACCTTCGTCCAGTTTTATCCCACGCTAATCCCCATCGCGACTGCCCACAAGACGATGAAGGCAACGCCCCTGAGCCACTAACTGGCCCCCGTCCGGGGATGTGGCAACCTGGAACGATCAAGGCAAGAAGCATAGACGTTCTCGACGAATTGGGGCTGGGCAAGCTCCTCGACCGCGGCCGCGCGGAACGTTGGACCTCGTTGCAGCTCATCTCGCCCCAGCCTTGGTCCGACAACACGGAGCTGAGATGGTCTGGCATCGAGCATGCCTACTTCGCTGGAGCGCTCTCACCGAAGACGAAGAGTCAAATCTGCCAAATGGCGGATCTTACGTATCTCGGCCTCAAGGGCTTTCCTTTAGGCCCTCATGATATTCAGAGCCTCTCACTACTGCCCAATCTAACCTCGCTCACTCTGTCGGACTGCGACCTCGGCGACGACGAAGCTCGTGCCGTGTCCGCGTTGACTGGCCTCACCACACTGGACCTCAGTTGGAATTCGATTCGCCACGACGGTCTCTTGGCGCTCGCTTCCCTGCCGGTCCTCACTGCTTTAACTCTCGGCTGGAGCGAATTCCGGGCGGCGGAGGTACGGGCGCTTGCGGCGTTGCCGGTTCTCACCTCACTCGACCTGGGAGGCAACAAGCTGGATGCCGAAGGAATCGGTGCCCTCTCCGCGGTGAAGGGCCTGCGATCGCTGAGCCTCCGGGGCTCGGATCTCGGCCCCAACGCGGTCTGGCCTTTAGCGTCGCTCACGGAGCTCACGGCGCTGGACCTCGCCTTTAACTACATCCGTCCCGAAGGGGCGCGTGCTCTCGCCCCTTTAACGAAACTCACCGCACTCGACCTCTTGGAAAATGAAATCGGCGCCGCTGGCGCCCAGGCGCTTTCGACCCTAGTCAATCTCACGTCGCTCGATCTGGGCGAGAACAGCATTGACGATGACGGTGCTGTGGCGCTTTCCGCCCTGCCGCGTCTTACTTCACTCGATCTCTGGTTCAACAGGGTCGGCGAGAAGGGCGCGCAAGCTCTCGCCTCCTTACAGAACCTCACGTCGCTGAATCTAGATATAAATAAGATCGGTGGAAAAGGAGCCCAGGCGCTCGCTTCGCTGCAGCTCCTCACTTCGCTCCGCCTCGATCGCTGCGGAATCGGCTCTTCCGGCGCCCGGGCCGTCGCCTCCCTCGCCAACCTCACCTCACTCGCCCTCCCCGAAAACAGAATCTATCCCGGCGGCGCGCGCGATCTCCTAAACGCCTGGCGCGACCGGCCCACCGCCGCGAACCTAGAACGGCTCGATCTCCGGCGGAACTCCGACCTCGGCGCGCTGGTTCCGCCCGCCGTGCTCGACTCTTGCGATGCGCAAGCCATCCTGGCCGCGTACCGGCAAGGACAGAATCCGGCTTGATAGCATAGTTTCCACCGTGCTCCGTCCCCTACCCCTGCTCGCCCTCGCCGCCCTGCTCCTCTGCGGCTGCCGCCCCACCGTTCTCGAACCCGTCCCCGCCTGGGCCTACCCCACCAATCCGCCCCCGCCTCCCGGCCCCGCCGCCACCGTCGAACAAGGGCCTTTTCAGATCGCCACCAGCAAACTCTCCTTCACCCGGAAGGAACTCAGCAACCTCTTCGCCGCCCCCGACTGGCAGCCCGAATCGCATCCCCCCATGCCGACCGTCGTCTCCCACGGCCGCGCCCCCGAAGTCCGCGCCTGCGCCTATTGCCATCTCCCCACCGGCAACGGCCGGCCCGAAAACGCCCGCCTCGCCGGCCTCACCGTCGAGTACTTCGTCGCCCAGGTCAAAGCCTTCCGCGACGGCTCCCGCAAGTCCTCCGTCGACGGCCGTGCGCCCATCCTCAACATGACCAAAACCGCCGTCGCCATGCAGGACGACGAGATCCTCGCCGCCGCCAAATACTTCGCTGCCCTCCCGCCCCAATCCTTCATCCGCATCGTCGAAACCGCGCAGGTCCCCAAGCCGGAGATCGCCGGCTGGCTCTTCAAGTTCAACCCCGAAGGCGGCACCGAGCCGCTCGGCGAACGCATCCTCGAAGGCCCGGAAGACTTCACCCAATTTGAACTCCGCGACCCCGCCACCAAGTATATCGCCTATGTCCCCGCCGGCAGCCTCGCCCTCGGCAAGCGCCTCGCCCAAACCTGGGGCGACAGCCAGGAGCTCGAATGTTCGAGCTGCCACGGCCCCGGCTACAAAGGCAAGGACGAAGTGCCCGGCATCGCCGGCCGCTCTCCTACCTCCATCATGCGCCAGCTCTACGACTTCAAGTCCGGCGCCCGCCGCGGCGGTAAAAGCTCCGAGATGGACAAGGTCGTCAAGTACATGAAGAACAGCGACATGCTCGCCCTCGCCGCCTACTTGGGAACCCTCGCTCCGTAACCCAAAACCATGAATTGGCCGAAAACGACCGTATTTGGCCATCCGCGCGGTCACGCAATACCCTATCCGATCTAATAGTTGGAGATCAGATTAAAAATCACTCTGCAACGTAAGGCGATACGTTAGTGACGTGCTTTAATTGAGGCACAGGCTTAGCGAACCTCCCAGGACTCTGCGAAAGCCCATGCGTTCTCCCAAAGCTAGCTCACGCGCGAAAGCCATCAAAGCCGGATCCTCCGGTCTTTTGAAGTGTCCCACCGGCATCCACGGACTCGACGAGATTACCGAAGGCGGACTTCCGCAAGGGCGCCCTACGCTCGTTTGCGGCGGCGCCGGCTGCGGCAAAACCTTGCTCGGCCTCGAATTCCTCGTCCGCGGAGCCCTCGAATTCGACCAACCTGGCGTCTGTCTCTCCTTTGAGGAAACGGCCGACGAACTCGCCGACAACGTGGCTTCGCTCGGATTTGATCTGGCCGGTTTGATCAAGCGTAAAAAACTGGCCATCGATCATATCTATCTCGAACGGAGTTTGATCGAGGAAACCGGCGAATACGATCTGGAGCCACTCTTCCTCCGGCTTGGGCACGCCGTGGATTCCATCGGCGCCAAGCGGGTACTCCTCGATAGCATCGAGGCGTTATTCGCCGGGCTCGAAAATCAAGCGGTTTTGCGGTCGGAACTGCGGCGCTTGTTCCGGTGGCTCAAGGAGAGAAAGCTCACCACCATCGTTACCGGCGAACGTGGACAAAATACCCTCACCCGTCATGGCCTCGAAGAGTACCTCTCCGACTGCGTCATCCTGCTCGATCACCGGGTTACCGAAACGGTCCTGACGCGGCGTCTGCGCATCGTCAAGTTCCGTGGCTCAATGCACGGCACCAACGAGTACCCTTTCCTGATTGAAAGCGATGGCATCTCCGTACTGCCGGTCACTTCCATGGCTCTCGAGTCCGCGGCTTGCCTCGACCGGGTCTCCACCGGCGTTCCCGCGCTCGACTCGATGTTCGGCGGCCACGGCTACTATCGGGGAAGCAGCATTCTCGTCTCAGGCACCTCCGGCACGGGGAAAACCAGCTTGGCAGCGCACTTGGTCGACGCCGCCTGCGCCCGCGGAGAGAAATGCATCTTCTTTTCTTTTGAAGAATCGCCCGGCCAGATCATGCGCAACATGCGGTCCATCGGGATCGACCTGAACCGCTGGGTCGGCCAAGGTCTCCTCCATTTTCATTCCGTTCGGCCAACGACGTTCGGCCTCGAAATGCATCTTGTGAAAATGCACAAGATCAGATTACTGCACGCCGGCACGGAACCGGAGACCCGCAGCATCCTGCTGCGGCTAATCGATTTTCTCAAGGAAAAACAGATCACAGCCATCCTCACCACCTTGACCAGCGGGGCCTCTCATCAGGAGCAGACCGAGATTGATATCTCTTCGCTGGTAGACGCGTGGCTGCTCCTGCGTGATATCGAAACCGGGGGCGAACGAAATCGGGTTATCTACGTCCTGAAGGCGCGCGGCATTGCCCACTCCAATCAGATTCGGGAATTTTTACTAACCCGTAATGGAATCGAACTGCGGGAGATCTACCTGGGTGAAGCAGGACTACTGACGGGCTCCGCCCGCGTCACGCAGGAAGCAAAAGACGCCTCCGCCGCTCTGCTCAGCCGGCAGGATATCGAACGGAAACAGCTTCTGCTGGAACGTAAACGAAAGGCTCTCGACGCACAGATCGCCGCTCTCCATTTAGACCTGGAGGCCGAAGAGCTCGAGTCGGAACAACTGATCGCCCAGGAAAAATTGAAGCTAGAGAAATGGGAGCGGGATCGCGGAGAGTTGGTCACCAGCCGCTTCGCGAACAAAGCTCCGCAGGAAGAATCTAGCAGCCGCCCCAAAGTTCGTCGAGGTCGCAGCTAAAATGGCGCCGGCCGCCAAGCACGCCTCCGGCAAAGCACCTCTCGCAAAATGGGAGTTGAAGCTTTACGTAGCAGGACAAACCGCGAAATCCCTGCAAGCATTCAGCAACCTCAAAAAGATCTGCGAGGAACATCTGGCTGGGGAGTATCGCATCGAGGTCATCGACCTGCTGCAAAATCCCCAACTCGCCAAGGGCGATCAGATCTTCGCGCTTCCCACTCTCGTGCGAAAGCTCCCGGAGCCCGTCCGGAAAATCATCGGGGACCTCTCTAATACGGAGCGGGTGCTCGTGGGCCTTGACTTGCAATCACTTCCGCCAGGAAAGAAATTATGAAACGGGTAAACGCGGCTGACAGCACGAAGGTATTCGAGGAAGCTCTCGCCGCGGAACCCCGCTCAGAGCAATATCACCTCAGTCTCTTCATCACCGGAACCACCCCCAAGTGCGCTCGCGCCATCGAAAACATTCGAGCCATTTGCGAGGCGAATCTGCCTGGCCAGTACGAGCTCGAAGTCATCGATATCTACCAACATCCGGAGCAGGCGCAACCAGAGCACATCGTCGTTACCCCAACTCTGGTCAAGAAACTACCGCTCCCCTTCCGTCGCGTGATTGGGGACCTTTCCGACAGCGACCGGGTTTTGGCCGGGCTGGATATCAACCGCCCGCCGCTGCCCGGCAAAACGCGGGAAAACAAGTATGACGCCTAACCCACGGCCCACATCGCAAAAGGCCCTCCTGGAGCGCAACCGAGACCTGCAGGCCCGACTCGACGAAGCCGAAGAGACCCTCCGTGCTTTGCGAAGTGGTGAAGTAGACGCGCTCGTGGTTGCAGGCCCGGAGGGTAACAAGCCTACCGGATCATGGTCCAGGAGATGAGCGAAGGCGCCGTCACCCTTTCCCTCGACGGTCTCATCCTCTTCTCCAACGCAAGCTTTGCCGCCATGCTCGGCCGTCCTCTCGAACGGGTGATCGGAGAGCGACTGGTCGATGTTTTCGTCCCCGGGGACGCCGTCCTGGTCTCCGCCCTGCTCCAGAGCACAGGCCGAAGGAAAGCCGAAGTCCACTTGAGAATGGTGGACGCCGCCCCTCTGCCGGTCTACCTGTCCGTGCAGAATGTGCTCTTGAACGGCATCGGCTCGCTCTGCGCCATCATCACGGATTTGAGCGATCAGAAACGGTTTACGGAGATCACCGCCGTCCTCGAAGCGGTCCCCGCGGGCGTCTTCATTGCGCAGGATGCCGAATGTCGAAACATCCTCGGCAATAGCTGGGCGCACGAACTGCTGCGGATGCAGGCCCCGGCGAATATCTCGAAGTCCGCATTCGAAATCGAGAAGCCGAGAACCTGGCGGGAGTTCAAGGACGGCATCGAAATCCCGGCCGGGGATATGCCCACGCAGCTCGCCGCGCGCACGGGCCAGCGCGTGCGCGACTTCGAGTTCGACGTGTTGTTCGACGATGGAGTGTTTCGAACTTGGCTCGGGAACGCCGTGCCCCTGTTTGATCCCACCGGCCGTCCTCGCGGGGCCGTGAGTTCCTTCATCGATATCACCGAGCGCCGCCGGAGTGCCGAAGCCCTCGAAGCAGCCAATGCCGAACTGCGCAGCTTCGGCGACGCCCTTACCCAGGACCTTCGCGAGCCGCTGAGCATGGTCGTGAAGTTCACGCAGCTCCTGGCCGAGGAGTACCGGGGCAGGCTGGGACAGGACGCAGATGCCTATATCTCCGATTCCGTCAAAGCCGCGCAAAACATTGAGGCCCTCCTAAAAGCCCTCCTGAACTACTGGGCCGTAACGCAGCAGAGCGGGCTGACCCCCTCCTCCGTAGACTGCAACCAAATGCTGTCCCGGACGTTGCGGCACTTCCACGCGGCCATTCAGGAAACTGGCGCCACCGTGACTACCAGCGCCTTGCCCACCATGGTGGCCGATGAGCCGCTGCTCGAGCAGGTCTTCCGGACGCTCATTGGCAATGCCCTCCAGTACCGGGGCAAGGCAGCGCCCACCATCCATATTTCCGCCGAGGCCACCTATGATCGTTGGCTCTTCTCCGTGCGGGATAACGGCATCGGCGTTGACGCGAAAAACCCGGAGCACATCTTCGGCATGTTCAAGCGACTGCACGGGAGCGAAATCCCCGGCACGGGCATCGGCCTCACGCTTTGCAAAAAGATCGTCGAGCGCCATGGCGGACGCCTTTGGGTAGAGCGCGCCCCCGAAAACGGTGCGGCTTTTCGCTTTACCATTCCGGCTTCGCTCGACGCCATCCTGAAGTCCTCGCTGCCCAAAACATAGCCAGCGCCGAAATGGCCAACAATGAGTTCATGAACCCTGGAAGCTTTTCCTTTCGAGCAACCCATAGGAACATCGTTCGAAACCTCCCCCGATCGGGCAAGTCTGCCAGCTCTTTCGCCTCGCCAAGCCTTTCGGTTATCGCCCCGGCGGCCGCCTTGGCCCAAGACGAAACCACCACCACCGGCGCCGATCAACTGTCCCCCTTCGGCCGTTCCACGCGCAAACCGGCCCCGCTTGCCATCGGTTCCGGTGTGCGCGTTCTGGTGACGAACCGGGAGTGCGTCTGGCGGTCCACGCTGCCGCTGATAGCAACAGCATCATTCCCCCGGAACTACGTCGGATGGAACGGGTGCTCATCGGGGCCCAGGTTCAGGTAGCCGATTCTTCAGCCCGGATCTCTTCTCGAGACCCAACGCCGAATCTGCCTTTGCACGCTATTCGCCCGGAATCCCGAAGTCACCTACCGCTCGCCTTGTTCGTCCTCGCGGGCTCATTGGTCCGCAGATGAGGGCGCTGGCCCCGGGTTCCCTTCCCGCCCTCAGAGCGGTAAGCGGTTCGACGGGTCGGGAACGCGAATCGCCTTCGGCGACTTCCAATGCGACGTCGCCCGAAACATCCTGCGCGGAATTCACTCCCGGAGCGGCGGGTTTACCGAGCTGAGGACCTCTGTCGATTCCGGCCCCTCCCCCACCCTGCGTCTCATCGTCGGCTACAACCCCTGGCCGACCACTGACCAACATATGACCAGATGACACCGTCGAAAACGGACAGGCCAAGCCATCCCGATCGTGGGTCAGCGAATCCCTGTTTCTGGAGCCGCACCAGCGCGTAGAAAGGCACGTGCGTCGCGGGTATCGTGGCGGCGGGGCTACCTTTCCAGCCTCCGCGCTCACTTGGTCGACGGCCGATGGCATAGCGAAAGTTCTCGCTTTGCCCGCGGCTATCGGCGCTCGCTGGTTCGGGGGGATGCTCATCCACCCCGGTCCATCGGCCTGACCAGAGTCCGGGTGGCCTCATTGCCCACGCATAACCCAGACCTGCATTGCCCTTCAGGCGCCACGAGAGTACCATAGGGCTACTTTCCCCAAGGAGCCCCACGATGGAGCGCAAGCAACCGGCCGGTCTTCCCCATCTTCCACTTGGCGTACCCCGTCGCGGACCCCTGCAACGCCGATCGTTTCTCGATGGAGCCTGTCGGCTCGCCGCGGGCGGATCGATCGCCGGCGGTCTTCTCGCGATCTTTGCGCCGCCTGCTGCGTGGGCCCAAACGGGAATGCAGACTCACCCCGCCTCCGCCCGCGTGCTCGCTCAACTCCGCACCGGCTTCACCTTCCAGATCTCGGTCGACGTCGCCACCCTGCCGCAGGGCCTCGCCGTGGCCGGCGCCGCGCTCAAAGCCGGCGTCCACATCGTCGAGATGGGAACGCCCCTGCTCAAGAACGAAGGGGTCGCCCACGTCGTGCCCGCCTTCCGCAAGCAGTTTCCCCAGGCGCTGCTCCTCGCCGATATGAAGACCATGGACGGCGGCGCCTCCGAAGCCCGCGGCGTCTACGCCGGCGGCGGCAACATCATCGATTTTCTCGCCCTCGCTGGCGTCGACACCGCCAAGGCCGTCTGCGCCGTGCGCGACGAGTTCCGGCGCAACGATGCGGCGCTGCCCCGCCTCGCCTTTGCCGATATCCTCGTGCCCCATCAGGGGCCCGCGGCCCAAGCCGCGGAAACCGCGCTTCGTATGATCGACGCGGGGGTGGACGCCGTCGGCGTCCATCTCCAGTCGGACGCCCGCCGCGTGAACCCCAAGCTGATCGAGAGCGACTATCTCGGAGAGATGGCCCGCGCCATCTTCGCTCGCGTTGGCAAGTCTGCTCCGGTGCAGGTGGTGGGCGGGCTCCACGCTGCTCAGGCTAAGCGCCTCGCCCGCGCCGGGCTGCGCGCCTTCGTCATCAGCGGCAATCTCGGCCAGCCGGACACGGTCACCCGCTATAACCTGCCGCCGGCCGAAATCGAACGGCTCGTAGCCGGTTTTATCGCCCAGGTCGGCGGGGCGTAGCCCCAAGCCTTCAGCGCCGGAGCCGCAGCCCCGTAGCGATCGCCTTCCAATCCACCAGAATGAAATTGTGCCGGCTGTCGTTCATCGCCACGAACAATCCGAACGGCGCAATGTCGATGCCGTCCGTCGTGTCCGCGCCCACGCGAAACACCCCGAGCTCCCGCAGCGTGTCCCGCGCAAACACGTGGAACTCGGAATTGCCGGGCTGCTGATCGGTCGCCACAATGTAGTTCTGGTAGATCGCAATCCCTTCGCGGTCGCCCTTCCAGCCACTCTCGGCGAATAGCGCCAACTGCTCGCCCGCCTGCGGATGCCCGGGGTCGGTATGATATTTGCGGATGCCCGCGCCTTCGTCCGAGTAGTACACGTGTTCGCGCTGGGCGTCCACGGCGATGGCTTCAATCTCCTTGCTCCCGCTGAAGTTGCCAAACTCCCGCACCTTCTCGCCGCGGACGTTGCCCTGGGCGTCGCCGGTCAACCGGTACTGCCACAGGTAGCGGCCCGTCGGCCCGTTCTTCCGGCTCACGATCGCAAACAGCGCCTGGTCCCGCTTCCGCCGGTACAGCGCAACCCCCATGGGCTGGGCCATGGCGCCACTCTCGCCGGCAAACACGGGCACCGCTCCCAAATCCTGCAGCCCCTTCTCGGGCACCACTTCGAAGATCCGCAGTTGGCCCTTGTTCCGCTCGGTCGCCACGGCAATGTCCACCGTCCGGCCTCCCACGGAAAAGCCGTAAGCAACGTCGATATTGTTCGGCCGGTCCACGTTCGGCACCGTCATCAGCCGGGTACCGTCCAGACGATAAACCGCAATCGCGCCCGCCGGCGCGGCGGCCTTGATCGTTCCCAAAATCAGACTCTTGCTCCGGTCCTTCGGATGCACCCAGATCGCGGGATCATCCGTCTGCTGGGGCTCCGAGGCGGTCTCGCGCAGGGCTGCGATATCCACCTGCGCGAGTAGGCCTAACGACAGAAACAGCGGCAGCATCAGAAGTTCAACCGCAGCATGAATTGGAGTTGCCGCGAAGTGCCTGTGCCGGTGGCGCCGTCGTTGGCGGTGGCCAGAATCTGTCCAAACGTCGAGTTGTTTCGCGCGCTCACCGGGTTGCCGTACTGCGCGCGATTGAACAGGTTGAACATCTCGGTCCGGAAGTCCACGTTCACCTTCTCCGACACCCGAAACTTCTTCGATACCGCCGCGTCGGCCTGCCACAGTCCCGGTCCGCGGAAGCGGTTCCGCCCAGAGTTGCCGTAGGTGCCCGCCGCGGGCAGCGCAAAGGCCGCCGGGTTCAACCACTGGCTGGGCGTCCGGTTCTCCATGTACGGATTGCCGCCCAGGAAGTCCGCCCGCTGGCTCTGCGTCTGGCCGGAGGGTACGGTGCCCGCCGCGCGGGCAATCGTCACGGACAACGGCAACCCCGTGCGCGCCGTGTAGATGCCGCTCACGTCCCAGCCGCCGAACCAACGGTTGCGGGCGAAAGGAAGCTGGTAAACCGAGTTGGCCGTGAAGGTCTGCCGCACATCGTAGTCCGCGTCGCCCCGGTCGCACGCCCGGCAGGCCACGTCCTGAATCTGGCCGCCTTCGCCGGACCCCGCGTTGTCGCTGATCGCATGGCTCCACATGTACTGCGCCTGGAACAGGAAGCCCTTCGAGAACGATCGCGTCAGCGAACTCTGCAGCCCGTTGAAGTTCGTGTTGCCGTCGAAGCGCTTCTCGTCAATCTGGCCGAAGGTGGATAGCGGGCGCTGCCGCGTCACCGGGTTCAGCGTATTGACGTAGGTGCGCGTCAACTGATTGCGCCCCACGTTCCCGACGTAAGCCAATTGAGCCACCAGGCCCTTTGGCAGTTCCCGCTGCACGGAAAGCGTCCACATGTGGCTTTCCGGCTCCTTCCTGTCGCGCTGCACGCTGCGCGGCGTTTGGCCCTGGCCCCGCAGTTGCGTCAGGAACGGAGTGGGCGGGTAGCTCAGTGTCGGGGCGTCGGCCGCCGTCAGCGAGAAGTTCTGCGGCAGGCTGTCGATGGCCGCCGTCACGTCGTCATTCTGCCCGGGTCCGAAATAGCGTCCGTATCCGGTCCGGATAACCGTCTTGCCGCCGAGCGCTCTCGGCGTCCAGGCCATCGAGATGCGGGGAGCAATGTTATCGTTGTCCGGGAAAAACCAGGGTGTCCCGGCGGCGCAGAAGCCTTGGCAACGCACAATGTCGAACACCCGGCCGCGGCCGTATACATCTTCCGACACCGTGTACTGCTCGTAGCGCATGCCCAGATTCAAAGTGAACTCAGAGCTGAAGCGGATCTCATCCTGAACGTAGATCGAATGGAAAGTCCGCCGGACACCAACGGTGTCCAATTGGCTACCTACGGTCACGCTGTTCAGCGAATTCCGCAGGAACGCATCGAGATTCGCAAAAGCCACACTCGTCGCCGGGCCGTTGCCGACGTTCAAGTGAATGCGCCGGATCTCTCCGCCGGCCTTAATCGTGTGGCGACCCTTGATCCACGAGAGATTATCGACAATCGAGTAGGCGCTGGGCTTTTCAATGATGTAGCTCGTCGGCTGCGTCGAGGTAAATCCCGGAATGGCCACGCCTTCCGGAATTCGGCCCACATCATTCCGCGTCAAGGCGGACCGGTTAAAGCCGAGCTTCACTTCGTTCACCGTCGATGGGCTCCAAATCTGTTGCCACTGCGTCGTCACGTTGGTGGGGCGGATGTAGGAATCCCGCGTTTCTAACAAACCGTTCCGGATTTGACTGATCAGCCCATCCGTCATCGCAAATCGGAAGAAAAGGCTGTGCTTGTCGTTGATCCGATGGTCCACTCGCGCCATGCCGCTATGTTCATCCCGCCGTTCCGGCGTCTCCGCGATCAGCCGGTCCACATTGGCATTCGGCCCCGGCACGGTGCCCGCTGGATACAGGTTGATCAAACCCTGCAGGGCCGCTGGGGTCCGCGCCCGGAAAGCCGCCGAGGGCACCAGGCCGTCCGCCCGCGAGATCGTCAACCGTTGGGCCAAGCCCTCGTAGTTGGCAAAAAAGAATGTCCGGTCCTTCACGATCCGTCCGCCCAGGTTTCCGCCGAACTGGTTCAGGCGGAAGGGCGGCGGGTTGGCCCCGTCAAAGGGCCGCCGGGCGTCCAGGGCGCTGTTGCGGAAGAACTCATAGGCCGATCCGTGGAAGTCATTGGTACCGGTCTTCGACACGAGATTGATTTGGGCGCCGCCGCCCACGCCGCCCTCGGCCGTAAACGGAAGCGAGTTCACCCGGAACTCCGCGATCGAGTCGGTCGAAATCACCAGGCGCAGGTTGCCTTCCTGCCGCGGGTCCTTAATGCCGGTGGCGTCCACGCCATCGAAGGTCCAGTTATTGTCATCGCGCGGCCGGCCGAAAAACCGGATGGAGTTCTGGTTCCCCTCCCCCACATTCACCGCCCCCGGCGCCAGCGCCATCAGCGATGCCCAGTGCCTGCCGTTCAGCGGAATGTTCTTGATCTGCTGTTCGCCAATCACCGTGCCGATCTCGGCATTCTTCTGTTCGAGCGGGGTGGCCTCGGCGATCACTTCCACTGCGGTGCTGACCACACCCACGGCCAGTTGCGCGTCTACGGTGCGGGATTGCCCCACGCCCAGCACCACCTGCTCGATCTTCACCGCGTTGAATCCCGTCTTGGTGACAGTGAGCGTGTAGTTGCCCACGGGCAGACCCGGGAGTTGATAGGCCCCGCCGGGGCCGGAGACGGTCGAGCGGCGGAATCCGGTTGCACTCGAAACCACGGTGACTTCGGCGCCTTCCATGGATGCGCCGGAGGCATCGGAGATGGTGCCGCTAAGCGTTGCGCGATCGACCTGGGCGAACAAAGCCCCGGCGCACAAAAGGACGGACAAGACTAACCAACGGACAGATGTCATAGATAATTCCAGCCTACGAACCACTCCGCAACGGAAGAGTGACAAACCGGTGTCGATCGCGTGAATTTTGCGCGTGGGTGGTCCATCTCCGGGTTCCGGCCCGCTGTCCCGCGGGAACCCGTTCGTGCGTCGCGGTGTCTCAGAAACCATGCGCCGCGCTCTCCTGGCTTTGCCTTGCCTCGCCCTCCTTGGCTGCGGCCCGGTCTTCGTCTTGCATCAGCCGTCCTCGTTCGAGGAGATGTTAGCGGGCGCGAGTTTAGTTGTCGTGGGCGTGATCGAAGAGCACAAACTGGAATCCTGGCCCTCCTTTCGAGTGCGGGTTCCGAGTAGGGACGGTCCAGAGTACTGGCGCGTACTGCGGCGTCGTGTCCGGGCGGAGATGGTGCTGGCGGGCTCTGCAAAACCGGGGCCGATGGATGTGTATGAAGTCCATTGGACGGGCGGAAGGTCCGGCAATTGGAACTTTACGCGGGACGGGGAACGCGCAGTGTTTCCACTCCGAGTGGAGCATGGCTTCTACCGCGTGGCCGGGGACTGGGAGCGCAGCATCTTCCCCGTGACCTGCGGCCCCCATAGTCACCTGCCGCTCGATGAGTCCCGGCCGCTGTGGGAACGAATCGCCCTGATGAACTGGTGGCTGCCCGGCCATGACGGCGCTCTGCGGCTCCCCTTCCCGTCTCTCTCGTACAGCGACCCCGCCGAGGCCCTCAGCTTCTGGCGCACCATCAAACTCCGCCGCGGCTTGGTCCGCCATCCCAGTCCCGCGGTCCGCGGACCCGCCTGCCGCGAACTCATCAATCTCGGATGGGGGCAGGATGAATGTTGGGAGCTCCTTTCTCCGGCCGAGCAGGCGAAACTCCGGGACAGCAGGCACTCCTGTTGCACCGCCGAGCAGGTCGTCGCTGCCCGGGAGCGGTTTGCCCAGCGACCTGCCGCGGACTGGTGGCGCAAAGCCGATCGCCAAGCGCGGCGCATCTTCACCGCCGTCAGCAATCCCTCCCTGCGGCGCGAGTTCTGCCGCCTGTACACGCTCGCATACCCCGGCGACACGGATACCGGTTGCCCTGCCGACCAGCCGCCCCCAGCCACCATCGTCACCGAAAACGGCGACGTGCCGCTCGTGGGCAGTTGGCCCCCCACGCTGTAGCCGAACCTCGCCGGGCTGGACACAACCGAGTTGTTGTTCCAAGAGAGACCAAGTGGTTTGACAATGGAAAACCTGCTCACCCAAACCTTCGCCGCTCTCGCCGACCCCGCCACCAGACGATGTTGGCGCGCCTCTCTCCAGGAGAGGCGAACGCATCCGGACTGCACGTCAAGGTTTTGGAACGCGCTGGGCTCATCACCAGGTCCAAGGACGCCCAATGGCCCCCCTGCAAACTGCGGCGCGCCGGACTGAGGAACGCGGCCGATTGGGTTGAGCAGTACCGGGTCTTCTGGGAAGAGAGTTTGGATCGCTCGGATGCCTATTTCATGGAAACCACGGCGAAAACGACCACGGAAGGCCTGATTGTTGCCATCCGTCAATTCCCGTCGATGCTTCGGGTTGGCATTTCTCGTGGAGAGATCAGCACGAGAGAGTCTATACCCGTTGGCAGGGTCGCGGCGGCCGGAAAGAATCCTCGAATGCGCAGGGCCGCGTAGCGGTGACCGCCGCTCTGTCAGACGCCGTTGAGCGGAGTGCCGTGCCGAGGCCAGTCGCTTTGATCGCTTATGCGTTTATGTAAAGCTGTATTTATGCGAACAACTATCGACCTTCCGGATGCACTCTTTCGCAAGACGAAAGCGAAGGCCGCGCTGCGGGGTACATCCATGAAGGACTTGATTGTCGCGGCACTGGAAAAGGACCTCAACTCAACTCCTCCCCAGGAGGCCAAGCGGCTAACTTTGCCTCTGATCCGCATGGGCAAGGGGAAAAAGCTGAACCTGAAGAGCGTTGATTTTGATGATCTACTTGCCTGACGTAAACGTATGGGTAGCCCTCGCGGTTGACGCTCACCCGCACCATGAGGTCGCCAAACGTTGGTTTGAGTCTCTCGGTACGGACTTGCTCGTGTTCTGCCGGGTTACGGAATTGGGACTTTTGCGGCTGCTCACCAATGCGCATGTGATGAATGGGCATCCTTTGTCGGCTCAGGCGGCGTGGAGAGTAAAAGGAGAGTTTGAAGCCGACTCCCGGGTGACGTATGCAGCGGAACCCGATGAATTCGAAAATGTCTGGCGAGCCACCGCCCGGGCAGGAAAAGTCGGCCCCAATTTCTGGACGGATGCCTACCTCTCCTGTTTCTGCGCCAGCGCCGGAGCGACGATGGTGACGTTTGACCGTGCCTTCGGTCGCCGCACCCCGTGTAAAGTGTTGCTGCTCGATGCGAGCTAAGCCTTCAAGATGAGTGGCCATGCTCATCTGGGCCTCCGGGCTCCGTGGGAACGATGGGGTGTGTGTTGGTGCACGAGAGCTCATGCCCCGATGGCACTCTCGCCTCGCGGGCTCATCCTTCTTCGTAGCGAGCGCAACCTTGGTCACCGTCGGTGTCATTGAGGAACACCAGCTGGAATCCTGGTCCTTCTTTCGGGTTCAGGTTCCAAACGATTCCGGTTCAGCTTTCTGGCGAGTGCGGGACCCGTAACGTTGAGTCCGATCGACGGAGGAGGGGTTCCGCCAGTCGATCCTTCCAGAAGGGAGATCGATGAGGAGATAGTCGAGGGTTCCCCAGTCCACATCGCGGAGAAACTGCTGGATTACGGAGTGCGACATCGGGCCGCGCCAGACGAGGGGCTTATCGCCGTCGAGCCCGGCTCCGGCTCTTCAGCCAGTGGCGCGCCACCGGTGTCGTCGACTGGGTCGCCACCGGGCATACCGCCTCCGGCCAAGCCGAGACCGTCCTGCTCCGCGGTACGGGACCCACTGGTCTCCGCGGCGTCCTCCCGCCTCAAGCATGGCTGCTACGCCCGCTCGGAAGCCAACGGAATAGGCCCGCCCCTCTGCAACGAAACCGGGCAATTCCGCCTGGTGCGGACAAAGCGGCAAGTGTGAATAGCCCGAGTCGGGCTCCTGGCCGACCACGGACCAATCGCGGCTTCCCATTTAGCTCGCCCGGCGACATCACCGTCGTGACCGTGCGCAGACTGGGTGAGGGACCTAGCTTTTCGCTTCGATCAGTTCATCCCAAGCCAAGGCGTAGCCTACTGCCCGCTTCACTTCTCCGATCCGCCGGGTTGGAATTCGCGAGATTCGCTCCACCAGATGAACCTTCGAGATGGTGCGCAGGTTATCGCAATTCACCACGCAGGGCCTCGGCATTCCCGCCGTCTTCCCCAACGGAACCTCGATGGGAATGTGGCGGATGGTGGGTGTGATCTCGGCGGCCACGAGCTTGTTCAACACTCCGTAAGCATCGTCGCGGCTCAGCAACAGAACGGGCCGCCGTCCTGCGGGCTTGGGTAGGTCCGCCCACCAGATCTCGTACTGCCTCATGCCTTCCATTCCTCGGCGTTCGCCCAGTCATCGGCGTCGGCAGCGGAATCCGGTTGGCGAAGATACGCTTCGCGGATCGCCTCTTTCACCGCTTGCCGGATAAACTCCGCCCGCGGGCGCTTGGCGGGCGCCACCTTGTTCAAGGCCTGCAACAGCGGCTCGTCGAGCCGAATCAATATGGAAGGCATCCAGGCAGGACTGTGTCGTTCAACGATATCAACATGCTGAATCCCGCGCCACCGGCAACCAGCCGCCCGGCCGACGTTGATATCGGGTCCCGGTGAGCCTGCCTCCCTCCGTCCCCCACGAGTCGCTCGGACTTCTGTTGGGTCCGTTCGGGTCGGCGTTTGCCGACTAGGTATTCGCCGATCGGCGTACACGATTCCGGCCGAGACCGAGGCGAGTAACGGTTTTTCGCGATAACAGGGTAGTAACAAGCCAACTCTTGGAGGTGATCGCTGCGTCGGGAACGGAGCCTGAAGGGTTCGGCGCGGTTCGAGTTCCGGCTAGGCCCTTGGTGGGGAGGACGGCCAGCATCCGTACCTCTTCACGGATTGGGGCGGCGGAGGCTATTAATCGTAACGCGATAAATAAAGAAAGCCGATAGACTAACGGGCATCGGCTTATGGAACCAGAATTGGAGTGGCTGCGGATTCGGGTGGCGGAGTTAGAGCAGAGGTTGGCCGCAGTGGAGAGTCGGGTGGGGATGGCCGCGCCTGTCCCTCCGGTCGTGACTCCGCCTGCCCCTCCGCCGATCGTCACTGCACCTCCCGTTTTCGATCAGTCGCCGGAGGCCGCCGTCGTCGCGGAGGCGGTAACTTCGACCGCAGACACGGTGGAAGCCAACGCCGGCTTGGTTTGGGCGAATCGCATTGGAGCCGTGACGATGATTCTGGGGGTGGCCTTCGCGTTTCTCTACGCCGTCGATAACGACATCATCGGGCCGACGGGGCGGGTACTCTGTGGGTTGGTGGCTGCTATGGTGGCCCTGTTTGGTGGGGATAGGCTTCGGCAGCGAGGACATAGAATTTTCGCGCAAGGAATTACGGCGCTGGGGATCTGCATTCTCTACTTTTCGTTCTATGCGGCCTATCAGCTTTACCATTTGATTCCGCAGGCGCTGGCGTTCGGCGGGGCGGTGGTGACCACGGCATTGGGCGGGGCGCTGGCTCTGCGCTACGATTCGCGGGCCGTGGCAATCTTGGCCTTGTTCGGGGGGTATCTGTCGCCGATTTTGGCTTCGTCAGGGGAGCCGAACGACGTGTTCTTCGGGTCTTATCTAGTGGCGCTGAATGGGGTGGCTTTGACGCTGGCGCGGCGGAAAGGCTGGGTGTCGGTGGACGTGATGGCGGCGCTCGCGACTGGGCTTCTAATGTCGCTGTGGTTCCTTACGCGGCGGACCCAGATGTCGCCAATATTCGCCGGATTTGCGGTGGCGCAGTTTGTGATCTTCGCCTTGTCTCCGTTCGCTCCGCTCCGGTTGGCGGCTCCGGTGGTGGGTATGTTTGCGGTGGGTTGGATGTGCTCGCCGGAATCGTCATCGGTCTACTGGGCTTGGGCAGGGGCCGTGAGCTTGGTGGGGATTGGGTTGGCTTGGCGAGAAGGGGATGATCGGCGTCTGGCGGCATCGGTGGTTGGCTGGATGGTTGGATTTGCTGAGTGGAGTCCGCACGCGGCCTTGCACGGGCCGCTGTTCGGGGGATTGGCGAGCGGGTTCGTGAGTTACCTGGGTGCCACGGTGCTGTTGCCCGCGGTTCGACGGACGATGGGCACGTATTCCGCAATCGCGTTGAATGCGTTGTTCTTCTATGGGGTGTGCTACGAGTGGTTCCACCGGGACTACGCGGGCTACATGGGGTTACTGGCGTTGGTGGTGGCAGCTTCGTTTTTAGGGGCCGCTACATATTTGAAGGGCCGCGAGGCTCCGGCGGAGATGATGACGGTCAGCGCGGGTTGGGCGCTGGGGTTTGTGACGCTGGCGATTCCGATTCAGATGAGCGGATACGGCATTACGTTGGCGTGGGCGGTGGAGTGTGCGGTGCTGGCGTTTTTGGCCATGCGGTTGCAAAACCAGTGGGCCTTTGCGGCTTCATGGATCGTGGGGGTGTTGGCGTTGGTGATGGTGTTTGCCAATGACGCGGGACGGGCCTGGGGGTCGGACTATTCACCGGTGATCAATGCGCGGTTTGTGCCGTTTGTGGTGGTGGCTCTGGGGTTGGCGGCGAATGCGTATTGGACCAGTCAGTTGGGGTTTCTGCCTCGGGCCATGGCGGGGGTGCCGCTCGTGGCGGCGCACTTTACGCTGCTCGCCGGGTTGCATTTGGAGGCGTTCGCTTGGATTGGAATGGGGGAGAGTAAGAAGGCGTTTGCGAGTTCGTTGTTGCTGGCGCTATATGGACTGGCACTCGTGGCGCAGGGGATGGCGCGGAACTTCCGGTTACATCGGGTGCTGGGGTTGGTGCTTTTCGCCCTAGTGGTGGTGAAGTTATATTTGTACGATATTTGGCAGTTAAATCAGTTCTATCGGATTTTGGCCTTTGTGGTTTTGGGGGCGTTGTTGCTTTCGGGTTCGTTCTTGTATTCGCGTTATCGGCATCGGCTGCTTGAGTTACTGAAACATGATGAAGAGAATTAGTTTGTTCGCCTTTGCGGCGGCATGGATGTGGGCGGCCTTCGCGCCGGAGCGATGGCTGTATCGGCAGAAGGTGGAGGCGGCGGGGCCGGTGACGCGGGTTACTTTGGACCGGGATTTCTATGGCGCGGGAAGCCTGGACGCTTTGCGGGTGGTGAAGGATGGGGCGGAGGTTCCTTACCTATTGCGGGTGGCGCATGCGACGCGGACGGGGGGTGAGTTAGAGGTTCGGGTGGTGAATAAGGAGACGCGAGGCGGCAGCTTGTATGTGACGCTCGAGTTCGAAGGGAAGAAGGTTCTGCATAATCAGGTGAACCTGGTTGTTTCGCGGCCGGAGTTCCGGAGCGAGGTGAAGATTGAGGGGAGTGATGATGGACGCGTCTGGGGTACGGTGCGGCAGGGAGCGTATGTGTTTCAGTACAAGACGGATGGGGGTGAGGCGGCGACGTATACGACGCTGCGCTATCCGGACTCGCGGCGGCGGTACCTGCGGTTGACGTTGAGTGGGTGGACGAATACGGAGGAGTTTACGGGGGCGACCGTTTGGAGCGACACCTCTGCCGAAGCGCGGCGGACGGAGATTTGGAACGCGACGCGGCCAAGCTATGAGACGAAGAATCGGACGACGTGCACGGTCCTGGAGACGGGTTCCCGGGCTCCGCGAGATACGGCGCGGGTGACTGTGGCGGCGGGGCGGGAGCGCTTTTACCGGAGTGTGACGGTGGAGCATAGTTTGGATGGGAAGGCTTGGGGATGGGCGGGGGCGGGGGCACTCTACCGGGTGCCGGGGGAGGAGAGTTTGGCGGTTATGTTTGCGGAGACGCAGTTGCCTTGGCAGCGCTTATGCGTTTTTCAGGGGGATGATGAGGCGGTGTTGCTGGACAGTGTGAAGCTGTCCGGGGTGGATCGGGAGGTGTATTTTCGGAGTGAGGGGACGGGGAGTTATTGGCTCTATTCGGGGGCCGACGAGGCGCGGGCGCCGGAGTATGATTTGGCGCGAACGGCGGGGGCGGAGTTCTGGGATTCTGCGCGGGCCGGAAAGTTGGGGGCGCGGGAGGCGAATCCGGCGTATCGGCCGCCACCGGAACCGGTGAAACCGTGGACGGAGCGGTTTCCGGGGATACTCTACGGGGTGATGGCGGTGGCGGTTGCGGGGATTGGATGGATGGCCTTGCGGTTGCTGAAGACTTAGTTGGTGTCGTTGTCTTACTGGCCGCCTGGGGAGTGTCAACTAATTTGTGTAAACTGCCTCTCCTTGGTTAATTGCCACGGTTACGGACGATGCCGGATGCCAGCCGAAGCCGGGGGGCGGAGCGGAGCGACGTCCCCCGGCGCAGGCTGGCATCCGGTGCGCCCTAAGCTGCCCGGACGGCCTGTCGCCGCCCGGGGTAGATCATCTCAAATTGCCGCATCGCCTCCCGCCAACCCTGCACCGCCCGCCAGCGCTTCCCGGCATTCCGCAGCGCCAAATACAACAGCTTGAACGCCGCCTCCTCGCTCGGGAACGAGCCCCGGTTCTTCGTCACTTTCCGCAGGCTCATATGCAGGCTCTCCACCGCATTGGTCGTGTAGATCACCCGCCGGATCTCCTCCGGAAACTGGAAAAACGGAATCACGCGCTCCCAGTTCCGTTCCCACACATCCGCCACCACCTGGTGCTTCGGCCAACGCACCCGAAACTCCTGGAGCGCCACGGCCGCTGCCTCGGCATTCCCCGCCCGGTACACCGGCTTCAGGTCCGCCGCCAGCGCCTTCCGCTCCTTCCAGGAGGCGTAGTTCAAGCTCGCCCGGATCAGATGCACGATGCACGTCTGCACCTGTGCCTGCGGGAACACCGTCTCAATCGCTTGCGGAAAGCCTTTCAATCCATCCGTGCAAACCACATACACGTCCCGCAGTCCACGGTTCTTCAGCTCCGTCATCACCGCCAGCCAGAACTTCGCGCCTTCGTTGGCCGAACTCCACAGCCCCAGCACCTCCTTGATCCCCTCGTCATTGATCCCGATCGCCACGTACACTGCCCGGTTTTCCACCCGGCCTTCGTGGCGCATCTTCACCATCAGCGCATCCAAATACACCACGGGATACATGCTGTCTAGCGGCCGGTTTTGCCACGTCTTCACCTCATCGAGCACGGCATCGGTGACCTCGGAGATCAGCCCCGGGCTGACTTCGACGCCGTACATTTCGTGCAACTGCGCCTGGATATCGCGGACCGTCATGCCGCGCGTATATAAAGCGATGATCTTCTCGTCGAGCCCGTCCCAGCGGGTCTGATGCTTGCGGATCAACTGCGGTTCAAAGCTGCCTTGCCGATCCCGCGGAACAGCCACCTCCAGTTCGCCCTGTTCGCTCTTCAGTGTCTTCCGGGTCTTGCCGTTGCGCGAGTTCCCGCTGCCGTAGCCGGCCGGATCGTTCTTCTCGTACCCCAAGTGGTGGGTCAGTTCGCCTTCCAGCATTCGCTCCAGCAGAGCCTTGGTAATCGCCTTCAAGAGCCCGTTCGGCCCCGCCAAGTCCTCCTGGGTCTTGATCCCCTTCAACAGCTCGTCCAGCACTTCCGGTTTGATTTCCATCGCTTCTCCTCTTTGATTGTCAGAGAAAAGCGGTTACACAGTTCTTTTTACACCCTCGAACATCCGCGAACTCTTCAACTCCAACCCTTAGCGGCAACACCGACGCCGGCAAGTGCTCCTGCTGTCACATTTGCCCGGCCGGTGCCGTCATGGGTGTATATGGGCAACTCGGAACCTTCCACCTTTGCCGAACCGTCGATCGAGGTGACCGCCTCGGCAGGCACGCAAGAGGAGCAGTTCTTTCGCCAGCACTACCCCGCAATCGTCGCGAGCGCGCAGCGCGTCTTGGGCGATCAAGGTGAGGCGGAAGAGACTGCGGTGACCGTGTTCTCCAAGTTCTTCCGGGAGAAGCCACCGTGCGACAGTTCCATCGCCTGGTTGAAACGTTGCGCGTTCCTGCTGGCCTTAGACCGTTTGCGCGCCAATCATCGCCGGCTGCGCCGAGAGCGTCTGGCGCCAACCGTCCGTCAGGCCATCGCAACACCGGAGGAGGCGCTCCTGTTGGCGGAACAAAAGGCACAAGTGCGACTCGTTCTTGCCGAGCTGGCGCCGCGGGACGCCACACTGCTGCTGGCCCGCGCCGAGGGCCATAGCTACCAGGAACTGTCGATAATGCTGCAGTTGAATGCCAGTTCGGTGGGCACCTTGCTCGCCAGAGCAGAGAAGAGATTTGAAGAGAGGTACAAGAAGCGCTATGCGAGATGAGGAGACGCAGTCGTTCACCATGCAGAAACTGGGATTGCTGCACGAAGAACCGAATCTGCCGGACGACGAAATCGCCCTGGCCTGGCAACGGACGCAGGCGGCGCGGTTGCCGGCGAGGGCGAGATCTTTGAACGCGCTCTGGCCACTAGCAGCGGCTGCCGGACTGGCGGGAATCCTTTTGCTGACGCCCACCGGACGCGCCACGGCGGAAGCATTGTGGAGGTCGGTGACGCTTACCAGCGTGCAGAATGTTTCGATTGACTTCAGCAAGACAACCATGAATCTGCTGTTGCCGAACGTCTTCCCCTTACGCGGTGCCGAAACAACCAGAACCCAATACGCAAAGACCGCAACGGAAGCAGCCGATTTAGCGGGCTTCCCGGTTCGCGTTCTGCGCACCCCTCATCTTCCCTACACGCCCTCACTCCGAGTGACCGAGGAGCCGGAGCTAAAACGAACGATCGATCTTGCGGCGATCGAGACCGATTTGCGACAGATGGGACGCGGCCTGCCCACCCTCCCCGCCGGAATCGATGGGGCAGAAATTCGTCTGCAACCGGGGAGCAAGGTAGTGAGTGTCGCTTATGGAGAGTGTCCCCAGTTGGTTGGCCCTTGGAAGTCGTGTGCCGTATTGATCCAGGCCCGCCCCATGACCTTGCAACTGCCACCACAGCTGTCCGTGGATGAGTACATCCGGTTCTCTCTGGAACTGGCCGGCTTTTCGGGGGAACAGACCGAGGCTTTAGCCAGACTGCACCGGAAACAGCCAACGCTATTCATCCCCCTGGAGACTACGGCCGAACTGCAGCAGGTGCGCGTCAGGGGCACAACGGGAACGTTGGTCGTCTACGCCAAGACCGATTCGGCCGATACGGCATTTATGCTGGAGTGGCTGGAGGACGGCATCTACTTTAGGCTGTTCGGTCGCAATCCCGGCCTCGCCGTGGAAATGGCGGAGACGTTGCAATAGCGCGACTGAACCGGAAGGGCTATCCGCTGTTGACCCGTTCGGATCGATCCCCCCAAAAGGCGCTCCTCAAAATTGGGCAATTCTTTCGGCTTTATCGAATCTCGATGATCCGCTCTCCGGCTCTCAGGGAAACTTCTATAGTCGGCCAGACGTTGCCGATCACCGTCAGCAGCCGATTGGTTCGGCAGTTGCCCAAGCGAATCCATACCAACCTCGCGATCGAGCTGGCCTCGTTTGCCAAATAAAGGAAACCCCCGTCCTTCTCGCATGCTCCCAAATGACGCGGTCGGAAGCCTCGCCCATTCCGAGATCCAGTACATGCGCGCAGTCCACGCCTCGAGAGGCCAGGAACCGCGCGAGGGCGACAGGAAGCTGATTGTCCACAAGCAACGTCACGAAGCTTGCAGGATCGTGTGGTCGGCCTGATGCGCGGCGTATTCAATTGCCGCAAGGATATCCTCGCTTTCGAGGAAGGCGTAGTCGGCCAGGATCTCGTCGTGGCTCGCGCCTTGGGCCAAAAGCTCCAGAATGTCCGTCACGCGAATTCGCTGGCCGCGAATACAGGGACGACCGCCACACTTACCGGGTTCGACTGTAGTTCGACGCATCCTCTCGGAGTTGATCGTGCTGCTCCCAACCTTTAAGCATATCTAGATCAGCACGTACGCAGAGTACGGCCATATGACCGGGCGCCATCGGATGCATAAAGGCCCTGGCCTATTGCTCCTGAGGCGGCTAAGTTAAATTCTTGACAGCCGTGCGATCAGCTGCATCAAGGCACAGCCTGCTCCCCTTCGCTCATGGGGAAGGCTTGCTAAGCCAGGTTTGATCAAAAATGGCAAAAGCGTCCGACCTGCCCTGATCGTTGTCTGCTGGAGGTGTAATCAGTGCTTTGTGATCTTGGGGCCAATGTAACAGATCTTGATTTCCTTTTGCTGGGTAGGGCGAGGCCATTCAAAATGAATCCGGAACTGGCTCGCCTTTATCTTCCCGTGCCATGGGCAAAACAAGGTAGCATTTGGATTTCCTGGGTCTCGGAAGGTCATCTCATGCTTGAAGTCGCGTTTATTATTGGCCGATTCATCCGTAAAATATGGTGCTTCTCCGATAAAATACGTGTTGTAGATCTGAGTCGCCTTTCCGGAACGACTACCATCCGGCATGGTCTCGGACGCGAGCGACTGAAGAACATCAAGCCTTGCGATGACTTTTTCAGCTATAACTCGGCTGAATGGGTGAGGCTTTAGCTGGCTTTCAATTTCGTCCGAGAGCGTCAGAAGGTTCATGCGGTTGGTTACACTAGTTAGCATTTCGGCCCATGAACTAGGCGGCACGAGCGCCGATCGTTCAATGGCGTCAACCTCCCAGAAGTTGCGGACTCCTATGGCACCTATGGGATCCTCTGGAAGTCCGTGATGGACTTCCAGAGGCGAACACTGGAAAGTGTTTTCTGGAGGATTCAGAAAGCTGAAGACTCCGGCGTCGTCGCCACCAATCAGGCGGCGCGAGGCCTCGCCAAGCCCAGATTCAGTGACCTCCTCACCGGCATGGTGGAAGTAGTCGTCGGGGTTAAACTTTCGATCGTCATCCCAAAACGGCCCTGCGTTTGCCAGCCACGTCAATGCTAACTGTTTAAATATTCGATCCTGCGCTTGTAGTATTGCCTGCTGTAAGGTTACAGATCCGATCGCTGGACGAATTGCGAGAGGCCGCGAACACAAGATCCGAGAGCGAAGGTCGGCTCGCCGCTGGCGGAGTTGTAAAATCGGGACTATCGCATCGCGTACGGCATCTTGGTTGATAAATTGACCCCGGATAGAGAGGTCGTTAATAAACCATTCCATAAAAGTCTATTCCCAACCAGCTAGGCTGGCCAGGTCCTTCTCTGATTGGTCGAAGAATCCTTCTGGCCACTCACTGATGTTGCCGTCTTTATCGACAGACAACTTGATGACTTGAGCTTCCGGCCGCGCGGTAAAGAAGTAAATCGCAACGTCCGTTGGCTCAATGATCCGATCTCGTAGAGCCCGGCGGACTCCGTTCAGCAGATGATCGGAATGGGTTTCTACGATAGTTTGTACGCCCGCCGAAGCCATCTGAGCCAGGAAACTGCCAATGCGCGACTGGCCCCGAGGATGAAGATGGGCTTCGGGCGAATCGAGTATAAAGGTTCTATCGGCTTGGGCGCCTAGCCCAGCCAATAAAATTGGAAACGCGTATGAGATGCCATAACCTATATTCGCCGGACGGCTCCAATCGTTGGTTCGACCAGACCGAAGTTCCAACCGCATGAGCCCTGTCTTCGGAAAGGGGACGACATTCACTTCTGCACCCGGAAACAGATCGGATAGCCAAGCGTTCACTTGCTGACGTAACGTCGATGCCTGACCTCGTCGTTCACAGCAACGCTGGGCATCCACTTCGCTGTCGCCTTCCTCATGCAGCCACCACGACGCGAACTGGCCGATGTGTCCAACATCACCACGGGCTATGTTCATGTCAACAGGTACGGGATAGACTTCAGTGTCAACCTGCCTAGCTGCACTGAGGAAGATTAGGTCGTGAACTCGCGCCAACAGAGCCGAGACTGCTTGGTCTAAGCCGACTGGGCGCAGTCCATCAAGCTCCCTTGGCGCGAACTCCCTCGCTTGCTCGCTATTTGCCCAATTTGCAGCGGTAGTGTTGAGCACTCGGCGATTCGTCTCGCTTACGGCGAACCTCCATCCGAGGGCAAGATCGCCGCTAGCAATCCCTAATTCCATTTGCGTACCGCCGCCATTAATCACATCAGCTGGCGACCCTAGGGCAACGAGGGAACCGTTAAGGGTAAGTGTACTGCGTCCGTGAACAGCTCGCCGGAGAGTTTGTGCGAGAAGCAGAAGAGTTTGAATTGCGGTTGATTTACCTGCAGCATTGAACCCGGTAAGAAGAGTTAGGGGTTTTAGCTCCAGGTCTAACGACTCAAAACACTTGAAATTGCGGAGACGTATGGTATCGATCATGAAAGCCCGTTGGTAATACGCAACTCGAATTCGCGAAATCTCTTCTGGACTTGCTTTCTGCTGTTCGTGGAGTAAGTGATCGCATGTACAAAATCTGGTTCCTCAACCAAGCCTCGAATGATCCGGCGAAGTGTATGTTGGTGCTCTATTACGATTTGTGGCGAAAATGGTGCTAGGACCACGGAGCAAACGTCGAGCAATGCGATGTTCAGGACAGAACGAGCCCCGTCTTCTGGCCCTGCCAGAGACTTTCGAAAAGCATGGCGTCCAAACAAAAAGTAGTTGTGTGCCATCCCTTGGCTGAATCGGAGCGCCAAGGCCGCAAGGTCGGGCTCGGACATTTTGTTCATGCATCCTAAAGCTTCGGCAAGAAAACCATCCATGTCGCCAGAGTTGTATCGCTTCCATCCAAGGAGTGTAAAGGCACAAAACCTGTTGATTACTTCGCGGTCCCGCATTTTGTCGGAGTCAAGAGAATTACCCGTGGCTCGTTGAAAGCCTTCGCTGGTCGCCGCAGTTTTCAGCCATCTCGTCGCCGCACCGTTATAGAGACAATTTCGCATCTGCTGCCGGGTAAGGGGCTCGCCGCTGTTGACACGCTCGAAGATATCCAGTTTCGCTCTCTCCGGAGCAGCTGCTTCGAGAATGTAGAGCGTTAACTGGGTATCTTCCACACGCTCTTGCAATTTGAGATCCAGATCCTCAAAGCGTTTGCCCTCAAGTGGATGGTGCCTCTCATCTTGCAGTTTATCGAATGTCAATTTGAATTCGTTGCCAATGAATCGTTTGAACGTCGTTAAACGCTGAAGCCCGTCAACGACAATAATCCTGCCATCAGTTGCTTCAGCTACATACAAAACGGGAAGCGGAATCCGCATTAGACAAGACTCGATGAGACGCGACTGCTTATCAACAGGCCAGACAAAGTCTCTCTGAAATTCCGGATTAAGATCGTATCGATTGTTTCTAATTCGTCGGACAATGTCCCCGACAGTCCGTTGGTCTGTCCGCACAAACACTGCGTCGAGTGGATATTCTCCGCCCCATCCGACGTCTGATGTCTCGTCTTCCCCCTCAATCCCTAAAGGTGCGTGAGCTGCTGCTTCCCGTTCCGCCAGTCCGCCATCCAATACCTCACGAATTATCTCCAGTTGCACATCATCAGGCCGAGCTTTCCCACGCTCCCAAAGAGAAATCGTGGCTTGCGATACGCCTACGAGCCGAGCAAGTTCTGACTGGCTCAAATTGCGTTTGCTCCGCATCTTCAGCAGCCAGTCATCGATGTCAGATTTGGGCGAATTGAGGGGATCCATCATTTGTTTCGTCTTCCTCAATTATGCCTGAAGGAATGATGGCGGGCATGTATCGAGGGTCTCTCGCCGCTGGCATATTTCCATGGTCGACCGGAATGTGGACGCATGGAACTTCAGGAGATGCCATCTTGAGATGCCGTCCCGGGCAACAATCGGAACCCTTTCGGCCAGCGCAATCGATATCAGTGAGCGGTCGAAGGGATCGTGGTGATGAGCCGGCAGGCCGAACAGCCCCAAGGAGGGCTCGGTGCTTATTTGCGACACCGTCAGGTTCAGGTCGAAGACCAAGGTTTCAATATGCTTCCGGGTGAACGGTGTCAGCCCTCTGTTGGATTTGATGGCAATTTCGATAAATGAAATGGGGCTAACGAGGCGCACGGTGTCGGGATCTTCGAGCAAAAGCTGAACCGTCGGGGTGAACCCTAAATCCAAGACTCCCCCCGCCAGATAGAGCGCGGTGGTGTCCAGCAAAACCCGTAACTCAGTAACGCCCCTCGAGAATCGCCTCAGATTCTTCCGTCGTCATTGGGTGCGCGGCTTCAGAAAAGTGCTCCGGGGTCATTGGAGCCAATCGCTTCAACGTCCCAAACTTAGGCGCCCTTCTCGAGGATGGCTGCACCAATTCGGCGATCACTCGTCCGTGCCTCCGAATTGAGACCCGTTCGCCTTGCTCAACCGCTGCCAGAAGCTAAGTGAGCTTGTTCTTCGCCTAGGTAACGCTCACGTTCATATTTCGATTCCAGCTAGGCGCAGGCATCGGCAGGCGCCGTTTTCCGGGCGGAGCAGGGCCATCTTGCGTCAAATGCGGTCATCCCGCATCGTCCCGCGGGGTCCTGTTCTTGGAACGCGGCATCGTACCGTAAGGAGCGGTGGCAATCGGAAAGTCGCATCATTCACGAAAAGCACTCAAGGTCCAGTAGTGTCTCGCGCGAGGCGAGTCGAAGCCGCTAGGGTACTTGCTCTGCCCGCCGAAACACTCATTCCGCACCCCCTGCGGCGGCTGCCAAACAAACGCAGTTTTTCGACCAACCACTTCGAACTTCGTCAACCCTCTCACCGGCCTGCAAGCGGCACCTGTTGCTGTTCGCGGGAATTGGTGTTCTTGTATCCTCAAATGCCGAGCGGCGCGAGAGCAGGGCAGAACCAGTTTGCGAATTCCTAATCAGAGCGGCCTGTTCTCTGAGGAGACGATTGAGAGCGAACTCTACCCGATCGCCTTTTCTCGGTCTACGGCCACGGAGGTGAAGGGATCGGCAACTTCGTCCCAAGTTGCCAAAGCATGTGGACCGTCTTCAGGTAGAGTGAAACCTTCTTGTCGTCATCGCCAATAATGGGGTTGGCCGTCTGCTCGAGCTCAGCAATCGAAGAGAGCCAAGAATCGCCATCAAGGTGACTTGTAATGTCATTCAATTGACGAGCCAAAGGCTCCGGGCATTGCAGGGAAGTGCCGGAGATGGCAGTGAAACCACCTTTCCGTTCACCAAACATCAGGAAGTTGGAGAGGAGCCCAGCGAAGTAAACCTTCTCGATGGCTTTCATGACGCGCTCGTCATGATCCTCGTCCCAAATAACCGCGAAGTCATGGAAGCGGGCTTGGCTCAGTCCTTCGGCGCCAACGAATACGATGGCACGGAAAACTGAGTAATGAGTACCTCGACCCAGCAAACCGGTCGGGGTGCTCTCATCGTGGAGAGTCTGAAAAAACTCGCTATATTTGCGCAAGATATGCTCCTTTTCTGGGAGGCTCGGCTGCGATTTCGTCGCTGCAAAGACGGTCATCCTTGCGCCGATGCTACCGTATACAAACATATCACGAGGTACTGTTCCAAAGCGCTAAAACGTGCGCGCTAACCTGAGCCCGTGCCGCTTCGCAATACCGCTTGTCTTGCTAGCTAGTAAAGAAGTAGTTCCGCTGGGGCCATCTTGGGGAAGGACATCGTCGCGTGGATTAGGTAGAAACTCACGACTTTAGACCACCACGAACCCCGGGGACAAAGGCCTACTCCTCGACCGCCCGGCCAGTTCAATGGCCCGATCGAGGAGTGGC
>LNFE01000279.1 GCA_001464575.1 Acidobacteria bacterium Ga0077553
AAAAGTACATGGCGAAAGCTCGCTCGAACGACTCGAACGACCCGCTGGCCCTCCAAGCCATTCCGGCCCACTTCGCCTTCGTCAACGCCGCCATCCGCGCCATCGAAAAGGCCCGCGCCGACGCCGAACCCCGTCACCTGAACGCCCTCGTCGATTTCGCGCGCAAGGCCTACCGCCGCCCTCTCACCGCCGCCGAGCGCACCGACCTCCTGGCCTACTACCGCCAGATGCGAGACAAGAGCGGCCTCACCCATGAAGAAGCCATCCGCGACTCCGTCGTCGGCATCCTCATGTCGCCCGACTTCAGTTACCGCATCGATCTCACCCCCGGCCAGGTCTCAAAAGCCCAGCCCCTCTCCGACGCCGCCCTCGCCAGCCGCCTCAGCTTCTTCCTCTGGTCCAGCGTGCCCGACGAGGAACTTCTCCGCGTCGTCGCCGCCGGCCAGCTCCGCCAACCCGGCGTGCTCGCCGCCCAAGCCCGCCGCATGTTGAAGGATCCCCGCGCCGCCCGCTTTGCCACCGAGTTCGCCGGCCACTGGCTTGGCTTCCGCCGATTTGAAGAGCATAACGCGGTCGACCGCCAACGTTTCCCGGCCTTTGATAACGACCTCCGCCAGGCCATGTTCGAAGAACCCATCCGCTTTCTGACTGAAGTCATCCAGCAGAACCGGCCCACGCTAGACCTCCTTTACGGCAAGCACACCTATGTCAATGCGGTCCTCGCTAAGCATTACGGCATGCCGGAAGTGGAAGGCAATCCCGACCAGTGGCAACGCATCGACGACGCCGTCCGCTACGGCCGCGGCGGCCTGCTGCCCATGTCCGTCTTCCTCACGCAGAACGCCCCCGGCCTGCGCACCAGCCCCGTGAAGCGCGGCTACTGGGTCGCCAAGCGGGTGCTCGGCGAGATGATCCCACCGCCTCCGGCCTCCGTCCCGGAACTCCCGGCGGATGAAGCGAAAGCCGACCTGCCGCTGCGCGAAATGCTCGCCAAACATCGCGAAAACCCCAGTTGCGCCGGCTGCCACGCCCGCTTCGATTCGCTCGGCCTGGCGTTTGAAGGCTATGGCCCCGTCGGCGAAAAGCGCGAGAAGGATCTCGGCAACCGCCCCGTCGATATCCAGGCCACCTTCCCGGATGGCAGCCAGCGCGAAGGCCTCGCGGGGGTCCAAGACTACATCCGCGCCAAGCGCGAAAGCGACTTCCAGGACAATCTCTGCCGCAAGCTGCTCGCCTACGCCCTCGGCCGTTCGCTGCAGCTATCGGACGACATCACCGTCGAACAGATGCGCGCCCGCCTTGCCGCCAACGGCAACCGTTTTGGCGCGCTGATTGATACGATACTCACAAGTCCGCAGTTCCTCACCAAACGTGGAGCCAGTTAAGATGCCCAGTTCTGAACAACCGAAACCGTCCCGCATCGCCCGGCGCGCCGTCCTGCGCGGCGCCGGCGTCACCATGGCGCTGCCGTGGCTCGAGTCGCTCCAGGCCTTCGACGCCAAGCCGGAAACCACGGTGTTCCCGAAGCGCTTCGGCGTTCTGTTCATGGGCAATGGCGTGAATGAGGATCATTGGAGTGCAGAAGGCAGCGGCGCGGACATGAAGCTTAGCCGCACGCTCTCCGTCCTCGAACCGCTCAAGCACAAGATCAACGTCATCGACGGCCTCTACCTCAAGATGGCCACCGGCCAGGGCATCCACCCCGCGCAAACCGGCAGCCTCCTTTCCGGCGCCGTCATCCATCGCGGCCCCATCATCCACGCTGGAACGACCATTGACCAGATGATCGCCAATCGCATCGGCCAGGACACCGCTCAGCAAAGCCTCGTCCTCGCCTGCGAACAACCCATGACCGGCTACCACGAGACCAACTTCTCGATGGCCTACAGCTCGCACATCTCGTGGCAAAGCTCGGACTCCCCCGTGCCCAACGAAGTCTATCCCTCGCTCGCCTGGGACAGCCTCTTTGAAAACCGCGGCAGCCTCCGCAACCTCAGCATCCTCGACCGCGTGAAGGACCGCGCCACCGCCCTCACCACCAAAATCAGCGCCACCGATAAAGCCAAGCTCGACGAGTACATGACGAGCCTCCGCGAAGTCGAACGCCGCATCGAACGAACCCGCGAAAACAAAGCCACCGCCGACGACGCCGCCAAAGGCAAGAACCGTCCGGCCTGGACCATGGACCGCCCCGCCAATGGCCTCCCCGAAGACCTCCGCGAACACGCCCGCCTCATGTGCGACATCGTCGCCATCGCCTTCCAGACGGACAAGACCCGCGTCGCCACCCTCCTCCTGGCCCGCGACCTCTCCGCCCTGTACTACCCGTTCCTCCAAGTGAAGGAAGGCCATCACGCCGCTTCGCACGACAACCTTTCAGACGGCTACGAGCGCATCTCCCGCTTCCATCTCAGCCAACTGGCCTACCTCGCCGGCAAGCTCGACGCCATGCCCGAAGGCAACGGCACCGTGCTCGACAACTCCTGCCTCATGTTCATCAACAACCTCTGGTCCGGCCGCAAGCACGACAACTCCCGTCTGCCGCTCGTCCTCGCCGGCGGCCTCGGTGGCACCCTCAAAACCGGCCGTTCCCTGAACTACTTGAAGGCCAGCAACGACAATCGCAAGCTCTGCAGCCTGTACCTCTCCCTCATGGACCGCATGGGAGTAAAGCTGGACCGCTTCGGCGATGCCGATCAGCGCCTTGTTGATCTCTAAAGCTAACCGCCGGCGAGCTGCCGCAATGTCAGTTTCGCGGAGCTCGCTCCTCCCGTATGTCTTAGCACTTCTCGTTTTTTCTGGTGCCTCCTGTGGCGTTCGAGCAGGAGACATCGTATTGGTGCCGAACGGCTTCCGAGGGTGGGTTATTGTGCGTTATGAAGTACCAGACGCACCACCGCTTGGGCGAGAGGGCTTCAAGACGGTGATTCGTGTGCCCCTATCTGGATATCTGTTCACGAGAAGTGGCAGGTCGGCGGGATACGGTGTTGATGAGTATTACTTTGAAGATGCCGCCGGGAAACGGACGCGAATGCAGCTAGAATCCGGAGGCTGCGCAGAAAGGGACAGTCCCTGCGCGCAGCAGTTTGTCTTCTCCATGGGGTCAGTAACGGCCACGACCTTCTTTGTGGGCACGAAGAGCGACCTAGGCCGGTACCCAAGGCCAACTGTCCCCTAGCGAAAATCGATTGCTTCGTTTTACAACCACCCAGCGAGGGCTACTGCTTGTAGCCCTGCCAGATGTATTCAAGCGCCGCTGGTAAAGTCTGCGCCTTCACCGCCCGGTCCGTGTGCCCCGCGTTCTTCACAAACACAAACTGGTAGGGATACTTCTTTTCCGCCAGCACCTTCGCCATGCGCTCATTGGCCAGCACCCAGTCGTGATAGTCGTCCCACGTGCTCAGGTTGTCCCGGTCACTGATCTCAAGCCACAAGCGCAGCGGCTTCCGCGGCGTATTCGGAATCAACGTCGCATGAAACTCCCACGCCCCCCGCGGCGTTTCCGGGTTGTACGGCCACTGCTGATTCACGTAAGTGCCGGAATACGTCAACACCCGCCGGTACCACTCCGGGTGATACCAGGCCATCGCCAGCGCCGCTGAACCGCCCGAGCTGCCACCCATCGTCGCCCGCCCGTTCGGATCCTTCGTCAGTTTCACATTGCACTTCTGTTCCACGAGCGGAAGCACCTCGGCCTGCACGAACTCGGCATACTTGCCCGACATCGTGTCGTACTCCAATCCCCGCTGGCTCCCCTGCGCATCGCCGCTGCCGTTGCCGATCGAGATCGCAATCATCACCGGCACCCGCTTCTGATGAATCAGATTGTCGAGCGTCGTAAAAAGCATCCGGTCCGGCCCGTCCGCGCCCACGATAAACGGCGCGGCCTTCCCGGCGACGTACTGCTTCGGCACATACACTGCCACCTTCCGCGTATACGGCGCCGGCTTGCTCTGCACGATCAACTGCCCCGGCTTGTTCGGGTCCGGCCGTCCGAACGTTCCCGGCTCCCGCGCAATGCCGGGATAGAACTTGCTATCGGCCGACGACATGGTGAACTCGAAGATCTCACCCTTCGGCACGCCTTCCTGCGCAGTCGTCTCCGGCGCGGCCGGATGCGTCGGTCCGATGATGAAATTGCCGTTCTTGTTCACCGGCGGCACGGTGCCATCGGGCAGCTCTTTGGCCTTCACGTAGCCCGGCGTATTCGGGTCGCGCGTCGGCGGCGCCGGCCGCGGAGGACGGGCCGGGCGCGGAGGCGCGGCCGGCGGCTCCTGGGCCGTGACCATCATCATTCCGGTCAGAAACGCAACGCTGAGAAATCGAACCATGCTGCGCATCTTATCGCAACCCGCGCAGAGCCTCGTTCTGGGCGACCCGCACCTGCACCAGTTTCTCGATGAACGGCGCCGGCAGCGCCCGGTCCACCGGGAAATAGATCGCACCCTTCGAACTCTGCAGCGCCTGCAACTCCGGCGGCAGCAGGGCAAACACGTCTGGATTCATCACGAAAAGGCTGCAATGGCTCTTGAAGGCTCCGAAACCAACCAACATCCCCTTGTATTTGTAGCTGGGAATCCCGTAGCTGATGCCCTCGGTGGCCCCTTCCGGCAGCGCACTTTGAATCACCGCCCGCACTTGGGCCAGCGTGGTCCGGGCGGGTTCCGGCACCCTTTCCAAGTACTCCTCCACCGTAGCCGGAGAACCCGCCTTCCGCATCGCCATTATTCCGGCCCACCCTCAGCCATCCAGAACACTTCCCAATGGTGCCCGTCCGGATCGTAGAAGCTGCGCGAGTACATGAAGCCGTGGTCCTGCGGCTCCCCGCCGGGGCTGCCGCCGATCGTCAGCGCTAGATCCGCCACGGCGTCCACCTCCTCCCGGCTGCCGCAGGAAAACGCCAGCATCGTCTCCGTATGCGTCGCGGTATCGCAAGTCTGCCGCTTGGTGAATCCGGCGAAGAACTCTTCCCGCAGCAGCATCACAAAAGCCCGCTCGTTCAGCACCAGGCAGATCGCCTTCGCATCGGAGAATTTGGGATTGAACCCGAAGCCCAGCCCCGCGAAAAAGAGGCGGCTGCGCTCCAGGTCCTGCACCGCCAGGTTGATCCAGATCGCCGTTTCCCGATTCGCCACTACTCCCCCTTTGGCATCGGCCCATGGAACAGCCAGCTTACGCCGAACCGGTCCGTCAACATCCCAAACCGCGCACCCCAAAAGGAATCGCCCATCGGGCAATCCACCTTCCCGCCCTCGCTCATCTTCACAAAGGCGGCTTCCATCGCCGGCACATCCTCGTAGTGCAGGCAAACGCTCGCGTTCCCGCCGCGCTCCGGTCCAGGGCAGTCCGGCGCCGAGTCGCTCAACATCACCAAGCCGCCGCCCAGCTTCAGCTCGGAGTGCATCACCATACCTCCAGTCGCCGATGCCGGGTCCGCGCCCGGCATATCGCGCCAATGCCGCAAATCAGTCACCTCACCGTCGAGTGACTCCTTGTAGAAAGCCAGCGCCTCGGCGGCCTGACCGTTAAAGTTCAAATAAGGATTTAATTTCGCAACCATGATCTTCTAGACCCTTGGCAACCCCCAAACTCATCGGTTCGCGGGAAGAAAATCCGGCAGGCCAAACAACGGGAATAGTGTCTCCGTATCAAGAAACGAATTCCACCCCCCAATCCGGTCCCCCTCTAACTCCAACACCACCAGCGCCCACGGCCGGTGGCCCCCGCCTTCGGCCGCCCGGTACTGCGCAAACGCCGGCGACCCGCACGCCGCCACCGGCAGCAGCCGCGACCCCCGGCACCCCGCCCCGTGGCCCAGCAGCCAATCCCGCACCGGCGCCGGACCCTGCAACCACAGCGTAAACGGCGGCATCGAGAACGTCGAATCCTCCCGCAGCAGCGCCACCAAACCGTCCACGTCGTATCGTTCAAACGCCGATACATACCGCTCCAACAGTTGCCCCTGCTCCGCCGTCAACGACCCCACCGGCATCGCGCCCCGCCGCTCGGCCATCGTCGCCCGCGCCCGCTGCAGTGCGCTGTTCACCGCCGCCACGGTCATCTCCAGCCCCTCGGCCACCTCGGCCGCTGCCCAGTCCAGCACTTCCACCAACAGCAACACCGCCCGCTGCCGCGGAGGCAGATGCTGCAGCGCCGAAACGAAGGCCAGGCGAATGCTCTCCCGCAGCACCAACTGCCGCGCCGGATTCTCATCGGCCGGAATCGCCAGCGCGTCCGGTACCGGCTCCAACCAATGGGTCCGCTCCTTCTTCTCGAGCGGACCCGCCGTCGTCCCGGCCGGTCCCTCCTCCATCGGCCGCGCCCGCCGTCCCCGGTTTTCGATTTCGTCCAGACAGACGTTCGTCGCAATCCGATACAACCAGGTGCGCAACGCCGCCCGGCCATCGAATCCATCGCGGCTCCGCCACGCCCGCAGCATGGTCTCCTGCACCGCATCATCGGCATCGGCAATCGATCCCAGCATCCGGTAGCAGTGCCCGGTCAACGCGGTCCGGTGCCCTTCGAACTCTTCAACCATGGTCCAAAAATTATAGCGTTCGGTGATATAGTCCCGGTATGAGACGGCTGGCCGTACTTGCCTGCGTCTGCGCGCGCCTCCACGCCGCCGATGGCAACGCTGAATTCTTCGAAACGAAAGTGCGCCCGGTGCTGGCCGAGCGCTGCTTCTCCTGCCACACGCAAACCAAGCTCGGCGGCCTCGAAATGGTCTCCCAGGCTTCCCTCGCCAAGGTCGTCGTCCCCGGCAAGCCGAACGAAAGCCTCCTGCTCACCCGCGTCCGCTCCGGCGAAATGCCTCCCGCCGGCGGCAAGCTGAAAGACTCCGAAATCGCCGCTCTCGAAACCTGGATTAAGGATGGCGCCGTCTGGCCCGCCTCGCCCACCCCCGCCGCCAAATCGAAAGACTATCTCATCCGCCCGGAACAACGCGCCTACTGGGCCTTCCAGCCCGTTCGCAAGCCCGCGGGCAACATCGACTCTCTCCTCCAAGCCGCCTGGAAAGCCAAAGGCATCACCCCGGCGCCCCCGGCCTCGAAACGCGCGCTCCTCCGCCGCGCCACCCTCGACCTCACCGGCCTCCCCCCTACTTACGAAGAGACCGAAGCCTTCGTCAACGACAAGTCTCCCCAAGCCTGGGCCACTGTCATCGACCGCCTCCTCGCCTCCCCCCGCTACGGCGAACGCTGGGGCCGCCACTGGCTCGACGTCGCCCGCTACTCCGACGACAAGCTCAACTCCACCATGGACGAGCCCCAGCCCAACGCTTTCCGCTATCGCGACTGGGTCATCGAGGCCTTTAACAAAGACCTCCCCTACAACACCTTCGTCAAAGCCCAACTCGCCGCCGATCATCTGAAAGACCCGAACCTCCTCCCCGGCCTCGGCCTCTACGGCCTGAATCCCGAGTTCCAGGACGACCGGGTCGACGTCACCACCCGCGGCTTCCTCGGCCTCACCGTCGCCTGCGCCCAATGCCACGACCACAAGTTCGACCCCATCCCCACCAAGGACTACTACTCCCTCCTCGGCATCTTCAACAGCTCAAAGTACAAGGAGCTTCCCCTCGCCGACGAGGCCACCGTCAAAGCCTACGAGACCGCCGACAAAGCCCTGCAACGCGCCAAGGCCGACCGCGACGACTTCGTCAAGAAGCAGTCCGAACAGGTCATGGACCTCCTCGCCGCCAAGGCTGATCTCTACATGCTCGCTGCCCTCGGCAAAGGCAAGCTCGACGGCCTCGACGGCGAAACCGTCGAACGCTTCAAAGCCTATCTCGCCCGCAAGGATCGCGAAGCCCCGCAGGTCCAAACCGAGAACCCCACCGAGTTCCGCAACGTCCTCGTCGCCGTCCTCCGCGAAAAGCGCGCCATCGACGAAAAGAACCTCATCCGCCTCGGCGGCTCCAACGCCCGCGGCGACCTCGCCTCCGCCGACCTCCTCTCCCTCTCGAAAGACGACTTCTACCTCTACCGGGAGTTCTTCGGCGCCCGCGGCGTCTTCTTCTTTGGCGATGGCAAAATCGACCGCTGGCTCCAGGGCCCCTACCGCGAACACCTCGATTTCCTCCGCCAAATCATCACCGTCGCCGAAAAGGCCCGCCCCGAACGCTATCCGTTCCTGCACGCCCTCGCCGACATCGAAAAGCCTCGCAACGAGAAGGTGCATATCCGCGGCAACCGCGCCACTCTCGGCGACGAAGCCCCCCGCGGCTGGCTGGCGATTCTCTCAAAACCCAATCAACCCGAGCTCTTTACAAAAGGCTCCGGCCGCCTCGAACTCGCCGAACGCATCGCCTCCCCGGACAACCCGCTCACCGCCCGCGTCCTGGTCAACCGCATCTGGCAAGGCCACTTCGGCGAAGGCATCGTCCGCACGGCTTCGAACTTCGGCATCCTCGGCGAACGCCCGTCCCACCCCGAACTCCTCGATTACCTCGCCGCCCGCTTCGTCGAAAACAACTGGAGTATCAAGAGCCTCCATCGCGAAATCATGCTCTCGGACGTCTACCGCCTCTCCTCCGCGCCCGTCCCCGCTTCGGAAAAAATCGACGCCGAAAATCGCCTCTACTGGCGCTTCCCCAAGCGCCGCCTCGACGCCGAAGCCATCCGCGACTCCGTCCTCCACGTCTCCGGCCAGCTTGACCTCACCGCCGGCGGTAAAGCCACACCCCTCGACGACCCCGCCAACGTCCGCCGCACCGTCTACGGCTATGTCTCCCGCCGCCGCACGGACACGATGTTGAACCTGTTCGACTTCCCCAATCCCAACAACACCTCCGAGCGCCGCATCGAAACGAACGTTCCCCTCCAGCGCCTCTTCCTCTTGAATAGCCCGCTGATGCTCAAAGCCTCGGCGGCCATCAAGGGCCCCGACCCCGCGGACGCGTACCGCCGCCTCTTCGCCCGCGTCCCCACCAAGGCCGAACTGCAACTGGCGAAGGACTACCTCGCCCAAGGCGGCCAATGGTCCGAATACGTCCAAGTGCTCCTCAGCTCCAACGAATTCCTTTACATCGAGTAACGAAAATGACCCGCCGCCAACTTCTCTCCACCCTCTCCATCGGCTTCGGCGGCTGCGGACTCGCTGCCACCGTCCCCCAGCCCCACTTCGCCCCGAAAGCCAAACGCGTCATCTTCATCTTTCTGAATGGCGGCCCCTCCCAGGTCGACGCCTTTGACCCTAAGCCCCTCCTGCAGAAGTACCACGGCAAACCCATGCCCTCCGGCGTCAATCTCAAAACGGAGCGCAAAACCGGCGCCCTGCTCGGCTCGCCGTTCGAGTTCAAACGGAGCGGCAAATCCGGCATCGAAGTCTCCGAGATCTTCCCGAAGATCGCCTCCCACATCGACGACTTCTGCGTCATCCGCTCGCTCCATACCGAGCGCCCCAACCATGAACCGTCGCTGCTGATCATGAACTGCGGTGTACCGCTCCCCGGCCGCCCATCCATGGGCTCCTGGCTCTCCTACGGCCTCGGGTCCATGAACAACAATCTCCCCAGCTTCGTCGTCCTCTGCCCCGGCGTCCCCGTCATCGGCGCCCAGCTCTGGACCTCGGCCTTCCTCCCCGCCGTCCACCAGGGCGTCCATATCGAAACCAAGGAGAAGGACGTCCGCAAGCTCATCCCCTACATCACCCCCCAACGCGGCCCCGCCGAACAGCGCCGCCAGATGGACCTCCTCGGCAAACTCAATCAGATCCACGACCCCCACTTTGAAACCGGCGTCGAATCGATGGAAGTTGCGTACCGGATGCAGAGCGAGGCCCCCGAAGTCTTCGACATCACCAAGGAACCCGAATCCGTCCGCGCCCGCTACGGCGACACCCCCGTCGGCCGCGGCTGCCTCACCGCCCTCCGCCTCGCCGAAAAAGGCGTCCGCATGGTCCAGATCTATCACGGCAACTCGCAACCCTGGGACAACCACGACGACATCACCATCCATCGCAAGCTAGCCAACGAAGCCGACCCCGCCATCGGCTCCCTGATGGAAGACCTCAAAGCCAAGGACATGCTCAAGGACACCATCGTCCTCGTCGGCGGCGAGTTCGGCCGCACCCCGTCCATGGAGGTCTCCGGACTCGTCAACGTCCAAAACGGCCGCGACCACAACAACCACGGCTACTCCATGATCGTCGCCGGCGGCGGCTTCAAAGGCGGTAGCGTCTACGGCGCCACCGACGACTTCGGCTTCAAGGCCGTCGAAAAGCCCATCCACCCCCACGACCTCCAGGCCACCATGCTCCACCAGCTCGGCCTCGACCACACTAAACTCACCTACCGCTACGGCGGCCGCGACTTCCGCCTCACGGACGTAGAAGGGAATGTCATTAAGGAACTTTTATCATAACCGACTCTTCCGCATGAATTCCGGTTAAACAGGAATCCCGGGTCTGCTTTGGGTCGAGATGTATGTTACTGTATAAGGTAGCCTTCTCGCATGGACGCCACGTTAGACGCGCTCTACAACATCATCCTCCGGGGATTACCGACGTTTTTTCTGGTTCTCCTCCTCCACTTCTTTTTGAAGAGCACGTTCTTCCTACCCATGGAAAAGCTGCTCAAGGAGCGCTACGACGCAACCGTCGGCGCCCGCAAGAAGGCCGCCGAAGCTGTATCTCGCGCCGAGCAGAAGGCCGCCGAGTACGAAGCCGCCATCACCAAGGCCCGTACGGAAATCTATAAGTTGAACGAAGAAAAGCGCAAAGCTCTCGCCGACGAGATGTCCGCGCGCTTCGCCGAAGAGCGGAAAGCCTCTGAAACGAAGCTTGCGGAAGCCAAAGCCGATGTAGTCGCTCAGGTGGCCTCCGCCCGTCAGGGTCTGCTCGCCGAAACGGAAGCGATCGCCGAGACCATCACGGCCAGCATCCTCGGGAGGACTGCTTAACATGCGCCGCCTTCTCATTGGCTTCGTTTTGTCAGGAGCGTTTTTGATCGCTCAAGAGCACGGCGCCGCCGAAAGTCACGCCGCGACTGCCGAGCACGGTACGGAGCACGCCGAAGGCGATCCGATGCTGAAGTGGAAGGTCGCTAACTTCGTCCTCCTCGTCATCGGTCTCGGCTATCTCATTGGAAAGATGGCCCCGCCGTTCTTCGCCGGACGCACCGCCGACATCCAGAAAGGGTTGGCCGACGCCGCCGCCACGCAGAAAGAGTCCGACGCCAAGGTCGCCGCCATCGAAGCGCGCCTGAAGAACCTCGAAGGCGAAATCGCCACCATCCGCTCGAACGCCGCCGCCGAAATGGCCGCCGAAGAGGCCCGCGTGCGCAAAGAAGGCGAAGAGGCCATCGCCAAGATGCGCCACCATACGACGGTCGAAATCGAAGCCGCCACCAAGCAAGCCCAGGTCGAACTTCGCCAGTATGCGGCGAAACTGGCGCTCGAAACCGCCGAAGGTCAGCTCCGCGGCCGCCTCAATTCTCAGGTCGATGCCGGTCTCATCAACGGCTTCCTGAAAGGATTGAACAACTAGGCCTATGTCTCTCGCCGTCGCCTCCCGCTACGCCCGCGCCTTGGTCGACATCCTGATGAGCCCCGCTCCGGCGCTCACCCCGGACCTCGCGCTCGCTCAACTTCGCCTGTTCCAATCGCTCCAACAGGATTCGGCCGATCTCCGCAATATTCTGACTTCGCCTGCCGTGGGCGCCGCCCGCAAGAAAGCCGTCGTCGAGCGTCTCGCTCCGATGGTCTCGCTTTCGACCCTCATCAAGAATTTTCTCTTCGTTCTAATCGACCACCGGCGCATTGCCATGCTGCCGGAAGTGGTCGCTTCCATCGAATCCCAACTCGACGAGCGCATGGGCATCGCCCGCGCGCAGATCACCTCGGCGCGTCCGCTCGACGCCGAGCAGCAGGCGCAAGTGCAAGCCGCACTCGCCAAACTCACTGGCAAGCAAGTGCTGGGCCAGTACGCGGTTGACGAATCTTTACTCGGCGGCGTCACCGCCCGAGTCGGTTCACGGGTTTATGACGGGTCGGTGCGCGGTCAACTGGATTCGCTGCGCGCCCGTCTGGTACGTTCCTAATTCTGATACTCTCTCACGGAAACTATGGCTCAAATTCGGGCAGATGAGATCGCGCGAGTACTGCGCGAAGAAATTGAAAATTACGACAAGGCGGTCAGCGTCACCGAGACCGGCACCGTTATCTCGGTCGGCGACGGCATCGCCCGTATTCACGGCCTCGAGCTCGTGATGGCCGGCGAACTCATCGAGTTCCCGGGCGGCGTCACCGGCATCGCGTTGAACCTCGAAGAGGATAACGTCGGCGCGGTGTTGATGGGCGAGTTCCAAAACATCAGCGAAGGCACCGAAGTGCGCCGCACCGGACGCATCATGTCCGTTCCGGTCGGCGACGCCCTCATCGGCCGCGTGGTTGACGCCAACGGCAACGCCATCGACGGCAAGGGCGCCATCGCCACCACCACCTTCAACCCCATCGAGCGCCTCGCCCCCGGCGTTATCGACCGTTCGCCCGTGAACGAGCCGATGCAAACCGGTATCAAGGCCATCGACGGCATGATCCCCATCGGCCGCGGCCAGCGCGAGCTGATCATCGGCGACCGTCAGACCGGTAAGACCGCCATCGCTCTCGATACGATCATTAATCAGAAGGGCGGCGACGTCATCTGTATTTATGTCGCTATCGGCCAGAAGCGCTCTACCGTCGCCCAAGTCGTCAAGACCCTCGAAGACAATGGCGCGATGGACTACACCATCGTCGTCGCCGCCACCGCCTCCGACCCCGCCCCGATGCAGTACCTCGCGCCCTTCTCCGGCTGCGCGATGGGCGAGTTCTTCCGCGACCGTGGTCAGCACGTTCTCGTCATTTACGACGACTTGTCCAAGCACGCCGCCGCCTACCGCGAAATCTCGCTGCTCCTCCCCCGTCCTCCCGGCCGCGAAGCGTACCCCG
>LNFE01000280.1 GCA_001464575.1 Acidobacteria bacterium Ga0077553
GAAAATCGCCGAGATCGACTCGGGCGAAATCGTCTCCTACTCCGGTAACTACGATTTCTACGAGCGCGAACGCAGCGTCCGCGAAACCAACCAACAGGCGGCCTTCGCCCGTCAGCAGGCGATGCTCGCTAAAGAGCAGCGTTTCATCGAACGCTTCAAAACGCATGCCGCCAAGGCCGCCCAGGTGCAGAGCCGCATCAAGGCCCTTGACAAGATCGACAAGATCGAACTGCCGAAGAAACGCCAAGTCGTTAAGTTCGATTTCCGCGCGCCGTCTCGCTCCGGCGACCAGGTCGCCGTCATCGAAGACATCCACAAGGCCTACGGCAACCGCGTCATCTACGACGGCCTCAACCTCACCATCCGCCGCGGCGAACGCTGGGCCGTCATGGGCCGCAACGGCGCCGGCAAG
>LNFE01000281.1 GCA_001464575.1 Acidobacteria bacterium Ga0077553
AGCCTGCAAATGGGCTACTTCGCCCAGCAGTCGCTCGACGTCCTCGACCCCGAACTCACCATCTTCGAGCAACTGCAGAAGGACTTCCCGCAGGATTCAATCGGCTCGCTCCGTTCGCTCGCCGGCGCCTTCCAGTTCTCCGGTGACGATGTCGACAAGCGCATCCGCGCGCTATCAGGCGGCGAGAAGTCGCGCCTGGCCATGGCCCGCATGCTCTTCAACCCGCCGAACTTCCTGGTCCTCGACGAGCCTACGAACCACTTGGACCTGGCGACCAAGGAGATGCTCGTCGAAGCGCTGGCGGACTTCGAAGGCACGATGATCTTCGTCTCGCACGACCGTACGTTCCTTCGCGGCCTCGGTACCCGCGTCCTCGAACTCGGCGGCGAAACCGGCACCGAACGCGTCCCCCGCGTCTACCCCGGCACCTACGTCGAATATGTGCAGGCCCTCGGCCACGAAGCTCCCGGTATTTACTCCTAGGCTGTCACCTTCCCGGGCCAACCGAATCTGTTTAGTTGAACAGGAGGTTGGTCATGAGAACAAGAAGAGAGTTGTTGGCCCTGAGCTTCGGCGCGGTTGGCGCGCTTCCCCTATTCGCCCAGAACGGGCCCGGTGGAGGCAAGCTCCCCGCGGTACTCACGGCCGAGGAATCCGCGCGCCTGCTCCTAATGCGAGAGGAAGAGAAACTGGCGCACGACGTCTACGTCCTCGCCGGCGAACGCTGGAACGTTCGCATCTTCCCCAACATCGCGCAGAGCGAGACGGCGCACTTTCGCCAGGTCGGCCGCCTGCTCACTACGTACAATCTGGCCGATCCGACCGCTGGCCGCGCCGCGGGCGAGTTCGCCGATCCCCGCATGGCGGCTCTTTACTTCGACCTCATCACAAAGGTTTCCCTCTCGTTGAAGGACGCTCTCGAAGTCGGCGTGCTGATCGAAACGACCGACATCGCCGATCTCGAAGTGGGCATCGCCGAAGCGAAGCAGGCCGACATCAAGCGGGTCTATGCCAACCTGCTCAACGCCTCCTACAACCATCTCGAGTCCTTCGAAGCCAACCTCGAACTGTTGGCCGCGGCGGCCTCCTAAACATCCTTACGGGGTGCGCACCAGTTCGAGGGGCGCACCCTCCAACGGTCCCGCCGCCATCCCCACGTCCAGCTTCACGTCAATGTTCTTGCAGATCGACGGCGTACACGCCTGCCCCTTCACGCCCACCTTGCCCACCGCCCCTTCGCGCTTCACCGGCGCGACGAACACGGCCTCGCCCTCATAGCCCCAGCTGAAGATCCGCAGCTCGGGCTTCGAAAAATCAGCGGGCGGCGTCTGCTTCCACGGCCCGGTCACCGTCAACCCCTCGCCCACGGTCACCTTCGTCGGCATGTCCGCGCTCAGCGCCTTCTTGCCTTTCAACGCCTCCACAGCCCGCACGGCATTGTCCATCGCGAACGTATGCCAGCCCTTGCCCAGCCGCACCCGCACCACCAACTGGTCGCCCGCCAGACGCGCATCATATGTGGCGCAAACCTCGTCGTCTACCAGCACCTCCACCGGCGCGCCCCATCCCGTAGCGAACAGCAACACCAAGCTCAGCAGTTTCATTTTCGAAAGCTCATTTGGATCGTCTTGAGCGGCATCTCAATCTTCTTTCCGCCGCGCAGTACCTCCAGCATCGCCGATTCGCCCGGCGACTTGCGCAGGATCAAATACAACGACCCTGTATGCGCATCCGGGTCCACCCGTTTGCCGTCGATCCCCGCAATCACGTCGCCCTCTTGCAGCGCATGCAGCTCCATTGTCCGCGCAATGCTCGACACATACTTCACGCGGCTCGCAAATCCCTCCACCGGCAGCCCCATCTCCTGCTTCTCTGCCGCCGTCAACGGCCGGTCATCGAAGTAGAAACGCGGCTCCACGCTCGACTGCCGAAACTTCGTCTCCGCCCACCACCACTGCGGCGGCAAAGCCATCGTGATGTCCACCATCTTCCCGCCCCGCTCCACGGTCAGCTTCGCCTCTTTCGCCTTCCGCGGCGTCTCGTTGTAACGATGCTGGACGTCGGCGAAGGTCCAAACCTCCGTTCCTTCCCACTTCGCAATCCGGTCCCCCGGCTGCAAGCCGGCCGCCGCCGCCGCGCCGGTCGCCTCCTTCAACACCAAACCCTTGGGCACATCTAGCAAGATGCCCACCGTCTTCAAATCCGGAGAGCGGTACAGGTGCACCAGCTTGTCCAACGTGCCGTCCTGCTGCCGATGCAGATTCTGGTAGTCGCCAATTAGATGGCACTCCACGCACTGGTTCCGCGCAAACGTCCGCTCCACTAAGAGCGGATAATTCTTTGGGAAGTCCGGCTTCGGCCGCGGCGGCGCGGGCGGCCGGTTCACGTGCAACTCCAAGCCCTTGGCCGCGGCCAGCGTCAGGCTCTCGATGTTCAAATATGTGTCGGGCGAAGCGTTGTCGCGCCCGCCGTAGCGCATGTAGATCTGCTCATCGGCGTTCAAAAGGTAGAAGTAGATCGTGTTGTTCCGGTCGTGTTCGAACAGACCGATATCGATCGTGTCCATGCGGATAATGCGCACGGTCACGTACTGCCGCAGCAGTTTGCCCAGGGGCGAATCCTTCGGTGACAGCACAACCTGTGCGTCAAATGTTCTGCCGTTTGTTCAAGGCTCGCAACGAAATTCGAGAAAAATCGGCTTCCCCGTTGCCTTGGCGGTCTTCACCGCTTCAGCATAGTTATCGAGCCACACGATATCATCGTCCTGGCCCATGGCCATCGCGGCCAAACCGAGAAACAGCAGCAAAACCCGCATAATCATTCACATTGTAGCAACATGCCTCTTCGCCTCTCCGCCTTTCCCAAGTGCTATCTGGACGCCATCGCCGGCGAAAAACCCACCATGACCGTCTTCGATTGGATCGCCATGGCGCGCGATCTCGACACCGATGGCCTCGAAATGTACGACGGCTTCTTCACCTCGCTCGACCCGGCCTATCTCGACTCCATCGGTGAAGCCATCTCCACCGCCGGCTTCGACATGCCGATGCTCTGCTGCTCGCCGGACTTCACCAATCCCGACGCCGACGCCCGGCGCCGCGCCGTTGACCGCGAAGCCGCCATGATCGCCGTCACGCGGCGCCTCGGGGGACCCGGCGCCGTCTGCCGCGTCCTCAGCGGCCAGCGCTATCCCGGCCTCGGCCGCGAACAGGGCCTGCATTGGGTGGTCGAATGCATCGAGTCCCTGCTGCCCGTCGCCCGCGAGCACGGCATCATCCTCGGCCTCGAAAACCACTACAAAGACGGCTTCTGGCACTACCCCGAATTCGCCCAGAAGAAGGACGTTTTCCTCGAACTGCTCGCCCTCATCAACGACACCGAAAACTTCGGCGTCCAGTACGATCCCTCGAACGCCCTCGTGGCCGGCGACGATCCCATAGAACTCCTCGAGATCGTCGCCCCCCGCGTCGTCTCTATGCACGCTAGCGACCGCTACCTCGTCCCCGGCGCCTCGCTCGACGATCTCCGCCAAGCCGACGGCACCCTCGGCTACTCGCCCAACCTCCGCCACGGCGTCACCGGCCAGGGCCTCAATGACTATCACGAGATTTTCCGCATCCTCGCCGCCCACAACTACAACGGCTGGATCAGCCTCGAAGACGGCATGAACGGTATGGACGAGATGGTCGCCTCGCTCGCCTTCCTCCGCCGCATGAGCGCGCAGTATTTCCCGGAGGCGCTCTAGATGCGCACTGGCCTCGTCGGCTGCGGCAAGGTCGGCCACCTCCACGCCGCTGCGCTCTCCCAGCTCAGCACCTTCACCGCCGTCTGCGACCACGACCCCGCCCGCGCCGCCGCCTTCGCCGCGCAGTACGGCGCCACGCCCTACCCTGACGTCCCGTCGCTGCTCGGCGCCGTCGACGCGCTCGTCATCTGCACGCCTCATCCGCTCCACGCCGCGCCTGCCGTCCCCGCCCTCGAAGCCGGCGTCCACGTGCTCGTTGAAAAGCCGCTCGCCGCCACGCTCGAAGATTGCGACCGCATGCTCGAAGCCGCCGTCCGCGGCCGCGCCCGTCTAGGCGTGGTCAGCCAGCGCCGCTTCTTTGAACCCGTTCTCGCCATGAAGGCCGCTATCGACGCGGGCAAGATCGGCCAGCCCATCCTCGGCACCGTCGCCATGTTTAGTTGGCGCGACGAAGCGTACTACCGGTCCGACCCGTGGCGCGGCAAATGGTCCACCGAAGGCGGCGGCGTGCTCATCAACCAAGCCCCGCACCACCTCGACATCCTGCAATGGATGATGGGCCCCATTCGCGAAGTCTCAGGCGAATGGAGCAACTTAAACCATCCCTATATCGAAGTCGAAGATACCGCCATCGCAAACATCCGCTTTGTCAACGGCGGCCTTGGCAACATCGTCTGCAGCCTCTCCCAGAACCCTGGAATCCACACGAAAATTCACATTCACGGTGCAAACGGTTACTCCGTCGGCGCCCAGACCTCCTCGAACCGGCCTACAACGACCTGTGGACCATCCCCGGCGAGACCGCGCCCACCTACGACGCCCCCGCTGACCCGATCTCTCATTACCACCGCCTCCAGGTCAATGACTTCCTCTCTGCGATTGACGCGCATCGCCCCTTCATCTCCCCGGCCGAGGATGGCCGAAAAGTAGTGGCCCTCATCAACGCGATTTACGAATCCTCTCGGCGGCGCAGCCCGATCAGAATATACTAAAGTATGTCCTTAGGTAAACTTTCGCTCTCCTTCGCGGTCTTCGCTGCCGCCTCCTTCGCCCAGTGCTCGGCGACTTCGCTGGTTGGCCCGTACGGCTACACGATTGACGGCACCATCACCAACGAAAGCGGTCGCCTCGTTACTGCCTCGCAGGTCGGCCGCATCCAGTTCAACGGTACCGGCGGCTATACCGGCGTAGCCATCTCCACCACCGGCGCCAAGGCCGAGGTGAGCGAGTTCTCCGGAGTCATTGAAATCCTCGCCGATTGCACGGCTGTCGGCAAGACCGGCACTGGCGCGGGCGCTACCGATTTTGACCTCGTCGTCACCGATGGCGGCAACAGCTTCGCTCTCGTCATCCGCGCCGGCGACTCCACCCTCTCCGGCAACGGCGCGAAGATGGACAACCAGGGCTCCTGCACCAACGCCTCGCTCAACGGCGACTACGGCTACCAGGGCAACGGCGTCGTCGCCGTCGAAGGCCGTGGTCGCTCCACCGCCGAGATCGGCATCATCAACTTCGACGGCGCCGGCGCCATGCGCGGCACCTATAGCCACATCTCCGGCGGAGTCTCTGAGCGCCGTTCTTTCACTGGCGTCTACGCTCTGGGTGACGTTTGCTACGCCGCCACCAGCTACGCCATCGGCGACGTGACGTACGAAATGAACATCGTGGTCGTCGGGAACGGCAATCAGTATTACTACTCCGAAGTCGCCCCCGGCTACGTCGTCTCCGGCTACGGCGTCCGTCTCACCCCCCGGTAGTTCGCACCCCTTCCCAGGAGGTGAGATAAGATAACGCCGTGCGTCATCTCCTCACCTCCCTCCTCCTCCTCTCCCCCCTCCTCGCCCAAGACTTCCATCTCAAAAACGGCGACCGCGTCGTCTTCTTCGGCGACTCAATCACCGACCAGCGCCTCTACACGACCTTCACGGAAACGTTCGCCGTCACCCGTTACCCCGATCGCAATATCACGTTCACCCACTCCGGCTGGGGCGGGGATCGCGTTACGGGGGGCGCCGGCGGCGGTGTTGCCGAACGCTTGGAGCGCGATGTCTTCGCCTACAAGCCCACCGTCGTCTCCATCATGCTCGGTATGAACGACGGCCGCGTCCGCGCCTTCGATCAACAGATCTTCGACACGTACGCCAACGGCTTCCGCAACATCGTCAGACAGCTCAAGGAGAAGGCCCCCGGCGTCCGCATCACGGCCATTCAACCCTCGCCCTACGACGACGTCACCTACGAGCCCCGCTTCCCCGGCGGCTACAACGCCGTCCTGCTGCGCTACGCCGACTTCCTTTCGCAACTCGCCAAGGAGCAGCAACTCACCCTCGCCGATCTCAACCGCCCCGTCACCGCGATGCTCGCCAAAGCCAAGGCCACCGACGCCGCGCAGGCGCAGAAGATCATCCCGGACCGCGTCCACCCCGGCCCCGCCGGTCACCTTATCATGGCGGGCGGCCTGCTGCAAGGCTGGGGCGCGCCCAGCGTCGTCTCCGCCGTCACCATCGACGCGAAGGCCCAGAAGGTCAGCGCCTCCACGAACACCACCGTCTCCAATCTCAACAGGCTCTCCTGGACTCAGCTCGATCGGGCCCTGCCCTTCCCCCTCGATACGGCCGACCCCATAATGGCCCTCGCCGTGAACTCTTCGGACTTCGTCGACCGTTTCAACCAGCAGACGCTGAAGGTCACCGGCCTGCCTCCCGGCCCGCACACCCTGCGCATCGATGGCAGCGAAGTCGCCACGCGCACCGCCGCCGAATGGGCCGCCGGCGTCAACCTCGCCACCCTCCGCACCCCCATGTGGGCGCAGGCCGCGCAGGTGCACGCGCTGACGCTCCGCCGCGCCAACGTCCACAATACGCGCTGGCGCAGCCTGCAAGTGCCGCTCAGCAAGGACGGCCTCGCCGGCCTCGCCAAGGCCACCGAAGCCATCGACGTGCTCACCGCCGAGCTCACCGAAAAGCAACGCGCCGCGGCCCAGCCCGTGGCCCATCAGTTCGAACTCGTTGCCGGCCCCTCCGCCTTCAAGGCGCTCTGGAACGGCAAGGACCTCGCCGGCTGGCACATCAGCCAGGTCAACCACCACGGCAAAACGGAAGCATGGAAGGTGGAGGACGGCGCCATCACCGGCACGCAGGATCGCCCCGGCCACGGCGGCATCCTGCTCACGGATCGGCCCTACAAGAACTTCGAGATCAGCCTCGAAGTCAACCCTACCTATGGCTGCGACGGTGGCCTCTTCCTGCGCGCGAATGAGAAGGGCGAAGCCTACCAAGTATTGCTCGACTATCTCGACGGCGGCGCCGTCGGCGGCATCTACGGCGAGCGCCTCAAGGGCGTCCAGACCTTCATCCCCAACTGGCAGGAGTGGTATCGCCGCAACGATTGGAACCATCTGCGCGCCCGCATTGAAGGCGACGTGCCGCGGATCCGCGTCTGGATGAACGGCATCCTCATCACTGACTTTACGGACACCGCCAACCATCTTCCCGGCGGCGCCAACAGCGGCATGATCGCCGTGCAGGTCCACGCGGGCAACCGCTGGGTGCCCGGCGGCAAGCAGCGGTTCCGCAATCTCATGATCCGCGAACTGCCGAACTAAATCAGCTCTTCCACCGGCCGCAGGTGCCGCCGCGTCACCGCGTCAAGCTCGGTCAGCCGCCGCCAGAATCCGGCCAGTTGATCGAGCGGCAGCGCGTTGGCCCCGTCCGAGAGCGCCCTCTCCGGTGCCTCGTGAACCTCCACAAAAACGCCATCCACGCCCACGCCCACGGCGGCACGCGCCAACGGCTCAATGAACTCCGGCTGTCCGCCGCTGCCGTTCCCCGCGGCGCCAGGGAGTTGCACGCTATGCGTCGCGTCGAATACGACCGGCCAGCCAAAAGTGCGCATGATCACCAGACTGCGCATATCCACCACCAAGTTGTTGTAGCCGAACGTCGTTCCGCGCTCCGTCAGGATGATGTTGTTGTTCCCTGTCGAGGCCACCTTGTCGGCCGCCAGCCGGATGTCCCACGGCGAAACAAACTGGCCCTTCTTGATGTTGATGACGCGTCCCGACCGCCCGGCTTCGACGAGAAGATCCGTCTGCCGGCATAAGAACGCGGGAATCTGCAGGATGTCGCAGACCTCGGCCGCCGGCCCGACCTGCCATGTCTCATGGATGTCGGTCAGAATCCGGAAGCCGCGTTGTTTCACCTGCGCCAGCATCTTCAGGCCTTCCACCAGGCCCGGCCCGCGATAGGAGTGCACACTCGACCGATTGGCTTTATCGAATGAGGCTTTGAAGACGAAGTCTCCCACGATCGACTGAATGCTCTCGGCGAGAAAGAAGAGATGCTCTTCGCTCTCAATGACGCAAGGGCCCGCGATGAGGTCTAACGTGTCATTGGGCATGCATCAGCTCCGCGCTCCGGCCAATGCGGCGGAGATGCTCTTCGTAGGAAGCGCCCACGAAAGCAGTGAAGAGCGGATGGGGTTCGAGCGGCTTCGACTTGAGTTCAGGATGAAACTGGCAGCCGAGATACCAGGGGTGGTCTTTGATTTCGCAGATTTCAACGTAGATACCGTCCGGGGTTTGCCCGGTTAACTGTAGTCCGCCGTCGGTGAGTACTTTCTCAAAATCGCGATTAAATTCGTAGCGATGGCGATGCCGTTCGCTGACGAGTTCCTGCCCATAAGCCGCCCGAGCAAAGCTCCCCGGAGCCAGTTGGCAGGGATAAGCCCCCAGCCGCATGGTGCCGCCGAGTTCATCAATGCCCTTGAGTTCGCGCAGCTTATAAATCACCCGGTGCGGCGTCGACGGCTCAAACTCGGTCGAGTCCGCCTGCGGCATCCCGCAAACGTTGCGCGCGTACTCAATCACCATCGTCTGCATGCCGAGGCAGATGCCAAAGTACGGCACCTTGTTCTCGCGCGCATACCGAATGGCGTTCAACATGCCCGCCACGCCACGCTTGCCAAAGCCGCCCGGCACCAGAATCCCGTCGTACTTCTTGAGCTCGTCGGTGCACTCCGGCCAGGTCAGATTCTCGGCTTCAATCCAGTGGATATTCACCTTCAAACGCCGGGCCAAGCCGCCGTGGAGCAGCGCCTCTTTCAAACTCTTATAGCTGTCTTCGTACTCGACGTACTTGCCCACCAGCCCGATGTTCACCTCGTCCACCGTGTTCTGCATCCGGTCGAGCATCTCGGTCCAACGGGTCAAGTCCCGCGGCGCGCTCTCCATGCGGAACTGGTGCAGGATGATCTCGTCCACGCCCTGCTCGGCGAACATCAGCGGCACTTCGTAGATAGTGCTTGCGTCGGAAGCGCTGATCACGGCCCGCGGCTCCACGTCGCAGAACAACGCGATCTTTTCTTTCAACTCCGCACCCAACGGCCGCTCACTGCGGCACACGAGAATATCGGGCTGCACGCCAATCGCCCGCAGCTCCTTTACGCTGTGCTGCGTCGGCTTGGTTTTCAACTCGTGCGCAGCCGCAATCCACGGCACCAGGCTCACATGCACGAAGATCGTGTTGTCGCGGCCCTTCTCATGGCGCACCTGCCGAATGGCTTCGAGAAACGGCAACGACTCAATGTCACCCACCGTGCCGCCAATCTCGACGATGACGACATCCACGTCCGGCGACACTCGTTCAATACCGGCCTTAATCTCGTTCGTCACGTGCGGAATCACCTGCACGGTCTTGCCCAGGTAGTCGCCCCGGCGCTCGCGGCTGATGATGGTTTCGTAGATCCGCCCGGAGGTGAGGTTGTTGGCCTGCGTCAAGTGCGCGTGTGTGAACCGTTCATAGTGGCCCAGGTCGAGGTCGGTCTCGGCGCCGTCGTCGGTGACGAAGACTTCGCCGTGCTGGAACGGGCTCATCGTACCCGGGTCAACATTCAGATAGGGATCAAACTTCTGGAGCGTGACGCGCAATCCGCGGCTTTCGAGCAAGCAACCAATGGATGCCGCCGCGATGCCTTTGCCTAAGGAACTCACCACCCCGCCCGTCACGAAAATATATTTGGCCATAGAAAAAATCAGAGGACGCCCAGGTGGGCCTGGACTCGAACTAGGTCTTCCGGGGTATCCACCCCAAGGGATTCATACTGGGTTTCGGCAACGTGAATGGCAAAGCCATTCTCGAGAGCCCGCAGTTGCTCCAGCCGTTCGGCCTGCTCCAGCGGACCAACCGGAAGGTCGGAGTAGTCGAGCAGGAACTCACGCCGGTACACGTAGAGCCCAATGTGCTTAAAGTAGGTCACGGCGCCGCCCCGGTTGTACGGGATCGGGCTGCGCGAAAAGTAGATAGCAAAGTCCCGGTGGTCCGTTACAACTTTTACGACATTGGGATTTGTGATTTCGTCCAGCCGGTCGATCCTGCGCTTCAGGGTCGCCATCTGCGCTTCCGGGTTGCCCTCGAGGCTGCGGACGGCCAAATCGATGGCGGCGGGATCAATTAGTGGCTCATCCCCTTGGATGCGCGGTCGGTTCCGGAAAGGTGGGTGGGCAAGGTCATCTGGACCGGCGCCCCAAAAGCGCGGCTGGCAGCGGCGATTACATCGTCGTCGGTGGCGATCACTACCTGATCGAGGGACTTGCAGAGGCGGGCACGTTCATAAACGTGCTGTAGCATCGGCTTGCCGTTTAGAGGGACGAGGGGTTTCCCTGGAAACCGAGTAGAAGCCAGGCGCGCCGGAATAATTCCTAAAACTCTGGCGAGCACATTCGATGGTAGCACGGGGTCCGTCGAGTGATAAGATTCCGGCATGGCAATTCGCGGCCTTTCGATCGCGCTCCTTTTAGCCCCATTGCTTTGCCCTGCCGCGCCATCCGATTTTTTCGAACAGCGCATCCGCCCTCTCTTCGTCAAGCGCTGCCAGGGCTGCCATCCCATCGCGAAACTTTCAAGCGCCGCCGTCGTCGCCGGCAACCCGGAAGCCAGCCTGCTCTACCAGGCCGTCGCCCGCACCCACGCCACGCTGCAGATGCCCCCCA
>LNFE01000282.1 GCA_001464575.1 Acidobacteria bacterium Ga0077553
CCGGGAATTTGGTCCCCCGCTGCTACACTCCAATCAGAAAGTGAAAACAACGCCCTGACCGGCATCCCCCGTCAGGGCGTTTTCTTTTGCCCCAGGAGAACCGACATGCCCAACCAGCTATCCCCGGAAGAGAAAAAGGCCCACCGCGCCGAAGTCAACCGCCAAAACGCCAAGAAAAGCACCGGCCCCAAGTCCGAAGCCGGTAAAGCCGTCTCCCGCCTCAACGGCCTCAAAAACGGCTCCCGCGCCATCGTTATCAACCTCAGCCATGCCCCCGGCATCGCCCTGCTCACCGACGACGACACCGCCGAGTATCAGGCCATGGTCGCCGAGTACCAGCGCACCTTGGCCCCCAGAAACCGCCTCGAAGCCGGCATCATCCAGCGCATCATCGACGCCCAGTGGCGGCTGCTCCGCAACTCCCGGCTCCAAAGCCTCGAAATGGAAACCGCCCTCGAAGAAGCTCGCGAGAACGACCATCCCGGCCTGCCGCCCGCCGCCGCGGCCGAAATGCAAGCCGTGGCCGCCAACCGCACGTGCATCGACGCCAAGTACATCCGCCACTTACAGCGCGAAGAAGCCGCGCTCATGCGCCTCATCAACGCAAGCCACCGCGAACTGCAATCCGTCCGCAAGCTGAACCCGTCGCCGGCGCCGCCCGTCCGGCCGCGCCTCGAATACACCGGCGAAAAGCAGTGCATTCTCGATCGCGCCATGGCCGAACCAGAAATTTCGAGCGACTCGCAACCCGTTGCAAACAAAACGGAAATTGCCCCGCTGGCCTACGACCGAAGCCAACCCGCTCCCGGCTGGAAATACACCCTCCAGCCAATCGCCAAGCCCAAAACCTTCGCTGCCGGCGCCCAAGGAGGCCCCTTCGGCGAACTAGAACCCACCTGATTCCACGCCCCCGCCGCCTACGACCGAAGCCAAAACCAAAACGGACAGCCCCCGCCGGAGTCGCTCCCGCGGAAGGCCGTCCGCCATCAACCCTTACTTAGCCGCCAATCTTGGAAGCCGTCTTGGCGATCTGCTCCGCCCGCACCGCCAGGTTCTTCGCCGATGCCCGCAGCGCGTCCCGGTCCTTCGCCGTCGCGTTCTTGGCCAGGTTCAGCTTGCTCTCCGTCAACACCTTCAGGATCTGCGCCGCATCCTGCACCTTCGCGATGTCCGCGTTCGCCCGATCCATCGCCGAAACCGTGTTGTGGATCTCCACGGCGTGCTCGTGCAACAGGCCGGCCTTCTCCGCCACCTTCGCCGTGTCCACCTGCTTCGACTTCAGCATCATCTCAATCTCCGCGGCATGCTGCTTCGCCGCCCGCGCCTTCTCGGCCACGGTGCCCATATTTGCCTGCGCGCCCACTGCCAGAGCGAGCGTCAGAGAGAGGGTCAACATAACTTGGTTTAACTTCACTGGGATTCTCCTTTGTGCTCTTGGCACACCCTTCCCGCTGCAACTGCCATGCCAAACTCAATGGCTCTCGAAATGCATACTTCATCTCATGCGCACCCGCGAACTCTTTCTTCCTTGCCCGCTCCGCCAGGCCGCTGATTCCATCCGCGCCGCTCTGTCCGACGCCAAGCTGGAGATCGCTTCCGAATGGGATATCGCCTACGATGTACGCTCCGCCGTCGGCGCCATTGTACCCCCCAGTCGTGCCATCTTAGTCTTTGAGCCCGTGCAACTTACGCAACAAGTCCTGCGCTCCCCGGGAGACGCCTTTCTCGCCTCTGTGCCCCTCCAGTTAAGCGAGGTCAACGGCCAAACCTACCTCCGTCTCCACCGGCCCGGACTCGCCTCCCGCCTCGTTGCCGCCCTCAAATCCAAAGGTTGGAAACTGCCCCAATTCCGGCAGCGCGCCTCAAAACCGTCAGCCAATGCCTCTTGAACGCAAAGCCCGGCGGCTGCAAGCGATCGCCGTCAGCATCGTCCTAGCCTCCATTGTCGTCGCCTACATTTTCACCCTGGGCAGCCTCCCGTTCGTTGGCAAGATCCTGCGCTACCTCCTGTTCCTTCCCATCGTCATGGCGGCCCTTTGGTTCGGCTGGCGGGGCGGCCTCGTCGCCGCTCTCGCCGCCACCGCGCTCTACCTCCCCGCCGACCACAGCGAAGAAGCCATGGTCGAAGCCGTCGACCTCTTCCTCATCGGTTCCATCATGGGCATCCTCGCCGATCGCGAACGCCGCAAGCGCATCCTGCTGCAGCAGACCACCCGCGAGCTCAGCCTCGCCTACCAGCAGCTCCAGGACAGCATGGAGAGCCTGCGCCGCGCCGCTCGCCTCTCGGCCACCGGCCAACTCGCCGCCAGCCTCGCCCACGAAATCCGTACCCCCCTCGCCTCCATCGAAGGCGCCGCCGAAATGCTCGACGGCGAAGTCGCCCCCGAACTTCGCTCGGAGATGACCGGCATCCTCCGCAAGGAGTCCCGCCGCCTCAGCCGCCTTCTCGCGGGCCTCCTCAACTACGCCAAGCCCCGCCCCCCGGAGTTCCGCGATTCCGACGTCCGCGACCTCCTCAGCGGCATGATCGCCCTTGCCGCCCCCAGCGCCCGGAAAAGTAACGTCGAGCTCCGTTTCGCCGCATCGCCGGACCCGGTTCCCCTCTACTGCGACGGCGAGCAGCTCACCCAGGTCTTCCTCAACCTCACCATGAACGCTATCCAAGCCATGCCCACCGGCGGCACGGTGGAGTTCTCCATAGAGACCACCCCCGCCGCCGTCCGCGTCCGCATCGCCGACACCGGCCCCGGCATCCCCGTCGAGCAGCGCGCCCGCATCTTCGATCCCTTCGTCACCTCCAAACCCGATGGCACCGGCCTCGGCCTCGCCGTCAGCGCTCAAATCGTCACCGCCCACCAGGGCCAAATCACCGTCAATTCCCGCGAACCCCACGGCACCGAGTTCGTCGTCGAACTCCCGGTCCGCCAGGAGCAAAACTCATGATCCCCTCTATCCTCCTCGTCGAAGACGACGTCTCGCTCCGCCGCATCATGCAACTCCGTCTCGAAGCCGGCCCCTATCGCGTTACCTGCGCCGCCAGCGCCGAAGAAGCCCTCGCCGCCCTCGAACGCCAACCCTTCCACCTCATCGTCTCGGACCTTATGATGCCCGGCCTCTCCGGCCTCGATCTCCTCAAACGCATCAAGGCCGACGCCCCCGATACCCCCGTCATCCTTCTCACCGCCTACGGCTCTGTCGAGTCCGCCGTCGACGCCATGAAGTCCGGCGCCTTCGACTACCTCACGAAGCCCGTCGAATCCACCGACCTGTTGATGACCGTCGCCCGCGCCCTCGAAACTCAGCGCCTCCGCGAAGAGGTAAAGACCCTCCGCTCTTCCGTCTCCGCCAAGTACGGCTTCGAGAACATCATCGGCCGCTCCCCCAATCTCCTCTACGTCCTCGACGTCGCCGGCCGCGCCGCTCAGACCGATTCCACCGTGCTCATCAACGGCGAAACCGGCACCGGCAAGGAGCTACTCGCCAAAGCGATCCATTTCAATTCGCCCCGCCGCGAGCAGCCCTTCGTCGCCATCAACTGCGGCGCCATCCCGCGCGAACTGCTCGAAAGCGAACTCTTCGGCCACATCAAGGGCTCCTTTACGGGCGCCATCGCCCACAAGAAAGGCCGCATTGAAATGGCCCACGGCGGCACCCTGTTCCTCGACGAAATTGGCGAGATGCCCGCCGAACTCCAGGTCAAGCTCCTCCGCGTTATCCAGGAACGCGAGATCGAGAAACTCGGCGCCACCGAGCCCACCCGCGTCGACGTCCGCCTCGTCGCCGCCACCCATCGCAACCTCGCCGCCATGATCGAAGACGGCACCTTCCGCGAAGACCTCTACTATCGCCTCGCCGTAATCCCGCTCGAACTCCCGCCCCTCCGCGAGCGTCCCGACGACATCCCCGACCTCGTCAACTTCTTCTTCGACCGGGCCAAGCAGCGTGTCAACCGTCCCCAACTTACCTTCCCGCCGTCGCTCCTTCCTTTCTTCCAGGGCTACCGCTGGCCGGGCAATATCCGCGAACTCGAAAACATCCTCGAACGCATCGCCGTCCTCGCCCGCTCGAACGAGGTCACCCTCGCCGACCTCCCACCGAAGATCGCCGCCGTCGGCTCTACCCCCAGCGCTCTCCAACTCGACCTGCCCACCACCGGCATCTCGCTCGAGAACGTCGAAAAGGAGCTCATCCTCAAGGCCCTCGAAAAGTGCGACTGGAACCAGACCCACGCCGCCAAGTACCTCGACATCAGCCGCAAGACGCTCATCTACCGCATGGAGAAGCACGGTCTGGCCCGTACAATAGAGTCGTGAGCAGTCCCGTAATTGTGATTGGCGCCGGCCTCGCCGGTTCAGAAGCCGCCTGGCAAGTCGCCGAAGCCGGCCGCGACGTCGTGCTCTATGAGATGCGGCCGCACAAGTCCACCACGGCCCATCAAACGGACCAACCCGCCGAACTCGTCTGCTCGAACTCGCTCAAGTCCGAGGCGGAAAACTCCGCCCCGCGTCAACTCAAGCAGGAGCTCCGCCGTCTCGGCAGCATGCTCCTCGCCGCCGCCGACGCCGCCCGCGTCCCCGGGGGCCAAGCCCTCACCGTCGACCGCGAAGTCTTCTCGAAGTTCATCGTCGACCGCCTTTCGAACCACCCGCGCATCACCATCCGCCGCGAAGAGATCACCCAGGTCCCCGAAGCCGGCACCGTCATCATCGCCTCCGGCCCCCTCACCTCCGATCCCCTCGCGCAGGACATCGCCCGCCTCACCGGCTCCGATCGCCTCTACTTCTACGACGCCATCTCCCCCATCGTCGACGCCGAATCGATCGACTATTCCGTCGCCTTCCGCGCCTCCCGCTACGGCAAGTCCATGGACGACTCGGCCGACTACGTCAACTGCCCGCTCAACAAGGCCGAGTACGAAGCCTTCATCGCGGCGCTGCTCGAAGCCCAAAGCTACGAGCCCCACATCCCCGAAGACAATACGCCCTACTTTGAAAGCTGCCTGCCCATCGATCAGATCGTCCGCCGCGGCCCCCACACTCTGCGCTTCGGCCCCATGAAGCCCACCGGCCTCGACGACCCCCGGACCGGCCGCTGGCCCTACGCGGCTGTCCAGCTCCGCCAGGAGAATCTCCGCGCCGATAGCTACAACCTCGTCGGCTTCCAGACCTCGCTCAAGTTCGGCGAACAGGCTCGCATCTTCCGCATGATCCCTGGGCTGCAGAACGCCGTCTTCCTCCGCTACGGCCAGATCCATCGCAATACCTACATCAACGCGCCCGCGCTGCTGAACCAGTTCCTGCAGCTCCGCGCCGAACCGCGCATTTACTTCGCCGGCCAGATTTCGGGCGTTGAAGGCTACGTCGAGTCGATCGCCACCGGCCTGCTCGCCGGCCAATTCGCCGTCAACCCTGCCCCGCGCCCACTTCCTCGGGAAACCGCGCTCGGCTCGCTACTCCACTACATCACCGGCGCCGACCCCAAACATTACCAGCCCGCCAACATCACCTTTGATCTCTTGCCCGCTCTCGACGAGCCGACCCGCAAGGCGCTCCGCAAAGACAAGAAAGCGCGCCATGCCGAAGTCTGCCGCCGCGCCACGGTGGCGATCGAAGAGTACCTCGCTCCGGTGCCGGCATGATCAGTTTGGATGAAGCCGCCGAGCAGTACCTCACCTCCCTCACCCGGGCCAACGCTTCGCCTAAAACCATCGAGACTTACCAAATCGCCCTCGCTGATCTCTCCGCGCATCTCGGCGCCGAGGCGACCATTGAGAACCTTGACCTGCTCCAACTCCGCGGTTGGCTCGCTGACCTGTATGGCCGCAAGCAGCACGCGGCCACCATGCGCAAGAAGATCGCGGCCGTCCGAAGCCTCCTTCAGTTTGCCCTCAAAATGGGCTGGCGCAAGAACAACCCGGCCAAGCTGTTGTTTACCCCTAAGCTTCCCAAGACGCTCCCCGCCGTCCCTACGGAAGAGCAGATGGTCGCCGTCATCGAACAGGAGCAGCCCGAGCGCGACCACGCGATCCTCGAATTCCTCTATGGCTGCGGCCTCCGCGTTAGCGAGTGCGTCGGTCTCAACCTCGAAGACCTCGACCGCGACGAGCGCTGGCTCCGCGTCCGCGGCAAGGGGCGGAAAGAGCGCCAAGTGCCCTACGCGACCAAGGCAGCCGAGGCTCTTGACCGCTATCTCACGGTCCGCCAGGCCAAGGACAACGCGCTCTTCGTCAACCGCCGGGGCACCCGCCTCACCGTGCGCAGCGTCCAGCTTCTCGTGAAGAAGTACGGCCTACTGGCCAATGGAGATTCGAGTCTGCATCCGCACACCCTGCGCCACGCCTACGCGACCCACCTGCTGAGCGACGGCGCCGACCTCCGCGCCATTCAAGAGCTCCTCGGCCACGCCCAACTTTCGACCACGCAGCGCTACACCCAGGTCTCGCTCAAAGACCTGATGACTGTCTACGACAAGTCCCACCCGAAAGCCAAGCTACGGTAGCCGCGGGCCGTCCGGCGTAACCCCGGCGCCGTGCCAGCTCTTGCCTGTCGCCGGGTCCGTCGCCCGCGCCTCCGGCAGCGAGATCGAAAAGTGCTCGGTCACCTGCCGCCTCGTGGCAAAGTGCCCCGCGCCAGCCGTCCGTTCCCCCAAGACGGCCGCCCGCCGCCGCGCCTGCAAATGGTAAGCAAACCCCTCGCAAGCCGCTATCGTCCGGGGTCCCACTAACACAGTCACCGGGCCCCCGTACCGCGGCCCCGCCACGCGCGGTAAGGTCCAATACTCCTCCGTGAAACCCCGATAGTGCAGTGTCGCCCAGTGCACCTGCTCCGGAAACAGATAGCTCGCCCACAGCAATGCCGTACCCGGCACCCCGCCGTCGCAATCCCGCAAATCCAGCACCAGAGCCCGCGCGGCGCCCACCTGGCGGAACACCTCCGCCACGGGAGCCTCCACCGTCTCCAGGAGCCCGAACCGCCGGATCGCCACCGTCGCTGCCCCGTCCTTGATTTGGACCGGCCCTACCCCGAACCCGTCCGCGCGATCCGCTGCCAACTCCGCCACCGTCGGTGGAGGCGCCGTCGCGTTGTCCACCGGAGAGAGATCCGCCGCAGCCCAGTTATAGCCCGCGCCAAACGGCAAGTCTCCGCTTTGGGTCCGCAACTCCTCGCCCAGTCGCTCCGCCAGCCACGGACCGAAGGTCACCCACTCCGGAGTTCGTCGCCGCAAATAGGCTCCAAGCCGCGGGGCCTGCGCCGAGTCCACATATCGCGCTTCCAAGTCCGATGCCGCCGCCTGCTGCACCTGCCGCACCGCCGGCGCAATCAGCAAAAACTCGCGGTCCACCAGGAACCAAACCAACAGCAAAGCGAGGATGGGAAGCCGGAAGCGCAAGCGTCTTATTGATAGATGCGGTTCAGCACCCCGGCGATGCGGATGCCCGCCTGCAGTAACCGCTGCTTCACCAGCGGCATGTTCTTGTACACGTAGGGAAAGCTCAGCGGCAGATCCTTCGGGAAATCATAAACTTGCGGCAGCGCCCGTCGCGACTCTTCCATCCAGTCGGTGTAGGACGCTGCCTGCCAGGTCTTGATCTCCTGCTCGGAAGCCCGGTCCAGAAACCGCGCCCACTCCGTGAACGAAAGTTGCTCCTGGTCGATCAGCGCACTGTCCCAAACCGAATGCAGGTTCGTGGCCTCCGCACTGCGGAACCAACGCACCGAAACCCGGTTGCCGCCCAAGTCATCGGCCTTGCCTGCGTGCAGCGGTTGGTGCAAGTCCCCTGCAAAATGCACGAAGAATCGCAACGCCTCAATGCGCTGTCTGCCGCAGCCCCGCAATCACGTCCCCGGCCGGATTCTTCTTGGCGTCGTCGTAGGACACCCCGTCGATGATGTTCACGTAGTGCAGCGGGTCGGACTTCTTCCAAGCCGGGTCTGACCGGATCTCATCCGCCCAGTTCGCTGCCTCCGCTAGGGACTCGCCGCCCAGCAACTCCTGGATCGCCTTCCGCGCCTTCGACGACAGATGGTTCTCCGCAATTTGTCCGGTCACCCGGTGGCCGGTCTTCCCCCACCCAAACACCGATCCGGCTAGCAATCCGAAAAGCAGAACAAGGCGCATAGGCCCAGTATGCCACTCAGCCCGCCGCCTTCTCCCACTCCATCACGAGAAAGTAGGGCACCCGCCGGTACTTGGCTGACTTCACGGCCGGCGCCGCGCCCGTCGGCTCCGGCTCGTCAAAGTAAGTCAGCCGCAACCCCGTATCGAGCAGCGCGCTCATGTAATCCCGCAGGGGCCGATGATAGTTCCGCACCCGGATCCCGCGATAGGCCATCCACGCCCATCGCTCCTCCAGATAATGGTCGATCGGATAGTGCAGCAGCTCACCCTTCTCGCCGCGCACCCAGCCGCCCTCGTTGGCCGCCGTGTTGAACGAAGTCAGGTTGGCGATCAGCAGCGTCCCGCCCGGCCGCAGCACGCGCGCCATCTCGCCAATCGCCCTCCGGTAGTCCGGAATATCGATCAGCGTCAGATAGCTCACCACCAGGTCGAAGCTGCCGTCCGCGTAAGGCAACTCCTCGGCAATGCCCTCCTGATAGGTGCCGCCGGGGTCCTTCTTCCGCGCGTACGCCAGCAGCTCCGGCGTCGGATCTATCCCCGTCGCCGCCACGCCGTTCTTGCGCAACAAACGGCAGAAGCGGCCCTCTCCGCAGCCAACGTCCAACGCCGTCCGCGGACGGCGCGCGAGCGAACGCGGGAGCATCACCGGGTCAAGAGTGTACTTGCGGCCAAAGTCGCCTTCCTTGCCCTGCTCTTCAATCCAAGCCGCCGCCGACTCCAGCCAACCGTTGCTCCCGTCCATTCCCAGGGATGGTACCGCAGTCGCCCCAAAGGATAGACTAGCCCTCATGCGCCTCGTCTGGGTTCTCCGCCTCGCCTTTTTCTCTCTGCTCGCCGCCGCCATCGCCCTCACGCAGGTCCGCCCTCCCTGGGAAGCCGGCAAGCCCCGCTGGTATAAGGGCAATCTCCACACCCACACCCTCAACAGCGACGGCGACTCCTCCCCCGTAGAAGTTGCCACCTGGTACCGCGAACACGGCTACCAGTTCCTCGCCCTCACCGACCACAACCATCTCACCGAGATCGCCGCCCTTAACGCCACCCTCGGCGCCAAGGAGAAATTCCTTCTCCTCCCGGCCGAAGAGCTGACGGACCAGTACCTCAAGAAGCCGATTCACATCAACGCGCTCAACCTGACGAAGGAGTTGCAGGCTCAGCACGGCGCTTCCGTCGCCAACACCATCCAGCGCAACGTGGAACTCATCCGCAGCGCCAAGGCCCTGCCCTCCATCAATCACCCCAATTTCCATTGGGCCATCACCGCCCAGGATATGCTCGGCATCAAAGGCCTCACCCACTTTGAGGTCTATAACGGCCATCCCACCGTCAACAACGTCGGTGGTGGCGGCTCGCCCTCACTTGATCAGATGTGGGACGAACTCCTCACCGCCGGCCAGCGCCTTTATGGCATCAGCGTCGACGACGCCCACGTCTTCAAACGCACCGGGCAGGAGTTCTCGAACCCCGGCCGTGGCTGGGTCGTCGTCCGGGCCGCCGAGCTTTCCGCCGCTGCCATCACAGACGCCCTCGAACGCGGCGATTTCTATTCCAGTTCCGGCGTCAACCTCCTCGACGTACAAACGACCGCTACCGAATACCGCATCGAAATTAACGCCCGCGCCACCGAAAAGTTCACCACCACCTTCATCGGTGACGGCGGCAAAGTGCTGGCGACTACCTTTGACACCATCCCGGTCTATAAGTTCACCGGTTCGGAGAAGTACGTCCGCGCCCGCATCGATTCTTCGTTTGGCCTTTCGGCGTGGACCCAGCCTGTCTTCCGCCGGTAGCGTCCGGGATACAGTGGAATCATGCAGAAATTGCTCGCCCTTGCCGCGATCGCGGCCGCCCTCCCCTTTGCCGCCGCTGCCCAAAACGCAAAACCATTCCTGGGCCGTTGGAACTTCACCGTCACCCCCGCTACGGGAAACCCGTGGCCCCAATGGATGGAGCTGCTCGAAAAGGACGGCAAACTGGAAGGCCGAGTGCAGCCGCGCGGCGGCGGTTGGCGGCCGATCCTGGGCGCGAAGGTCGACGGCAAGAAACTGGTCGTCGAGGTGGCCGCCGCCGGTCGCGGTCCCGCCATCAATTGGGAGCTCACCACCCCCGCCAAGAATCAGTTGGCGGGCGTCGAAAAGCGCGGCACTGAAGACGGCCCCAAGCTGGCCGCCGTTCGCGCCCCCAAGCTCGATCGCAAAATGCCGAAGGCCTGGACGGAACCCCGCTCTCTGTTCAACGGCAAAGACCTGACCGGCTGGGAGCCCATCGGCAACGTCAGCAACAACAAGTGGATCGCCCGTGATGGCGAACTGGTCAACGACAACCCGCAGGTTCGCGGCCAACGTGGCCCCAGCGCCGCCAACATCAAAACCACTGAGAAGTTCCAGGACTTCAAACTGCATATTGAGGTCAACTGCCCCGACCACGGCAACAGCGGCATCTACCTGCGCGGCCGGTACGAAATTCAAGTCGGCACCGAGGGCGGCAAACTGCCTGACCACGAAATGGGCGCCGTCTATAGCCACTACCCACCCCCGGCCAACGCCGAGCTCAATTTGGGCAAATGGACCTCGTTCGACATCACCTTTGTCGGACGGCGCGTCACCGTCCTCCGCGATGGCAAGGTGTACCATGACAACGTCGAGATCCCCGGCCCCACCGGCGGCGCCCTCGATGGCAATGAAGCCGAAGCGGGCCCGTTCTTTCTCCAGGGCGACCACTACGGCGTCATCCGCTACCGAAATATCACCGTTTCCGTCCCCAAGTAATCAGTATCCATAGAGCCATGTCGATCCGAGCTTCCTTTCTCGTCCCCGCCCTCTTACTGGGCCTGCTGCAGGCGCAGGATGGTCCTGAAACCGTTATCCGCGGCCCCAAGCAGTTCAAGAAAAGCACCGTGATTACCGGCCTCGCCGGACCCTGGGAGATCACCTGGGGTCCGGATGCCCACATTTGGGTCACCGAGCGGACGGGCAAACAAATCTCTCGCATCGATCCCGCCACCGGGGAAAAGAAGCTCGCCGCCACCCTGCCGGAGGTCTCGGCTCCCGGCGGACAGGACGGCCTCTTGGGCATGGCGCTCCATCCCGAGCTGCTGAAGGGTACCGGCAACGACTACGTGTACGTCTTCTACACCTACGTCGACAACACGCTCCCGGCCGATCCCACCGTCACCGACCTCACGAGCCCGTATCGCAATCTCTACGGCAAGATTGTCCGCCTGACCTATACTGCCTCTACCGGCAAGCTAACGAACCCGCAGACCGTCATCGCCGGTCTGCCCGCCGGCAATGACCACGTCGCCGGACGTATCAAGGTCGGTCCCGACGGCAAACTGTACTTGACCCTCGGTGACCAAGGCAACAATCAACTGGGCAACGTCTGCCTCCCGGTGCAGTCGCAGCGGCTCCCCACTAAAAAGGAGCTTGAAGCGAAGGACTACGTCTCCTACCAGGGCAAGTCGCTGCGCCTGAACATCGACGGATCCATCCCCGCTGACAACCCGAAGATCAACGGCCTTATCAGCCACGTCTACACCTACGGTCACCGCAATCCGCAAGGCATCGACTTCGGCCCCGATGGGACGCTATATTCTTCCGAACAGGGCCCGAAGACCGACGACGAGATGAACATCCTCAAACCCGGCCGCAACTACGGCTGGCCCCATGTGGTTGGCTTGAAGGACAACAAAGCTTACGAGTTCGCCCGCTGGGCCGAGGCGAAGACCCCGTGCTCGGAACTTCGTTTTAGCGACCTTGCCATCCATCCGTCGGTTCCGCGCGAACCGGAGTCGGCCTTCAAACAGAAAATGGAGCCGCCTCTCGCCACCCTCTTCACCGTGCCGAGCAGCTACAACTTTCAAGACCCCCGCTGCCAAGGCATCGACTTCATCTGCTGGCCCACCACGGCCGTATCGAGCATCGAGTACTACGCTTCGAAGGGCAAAGGGATTCCCGGCTGGGACCCGGTGCTGTTGGTCACGACGCTCAAGCGCGGCTCCCTCTACGTCGTGCCGTTGAAGCCTAACGGCAAGGCCAAGTCCGGCTACCTGTTCCGCTACTTCCAATCGGAGAACCGCTTCCGCGACACCGCCGTGAGCCCGGATGGCAAGACCATCTACATTGCGACCGACCCCGGCGGACTCGCCGGAACGGCCAGTGGTGGCACCACCCGCACCATGCTGGATAAAGGCTCGATTCTTGCCTACACCTACACCGGAGAAGGTACCGGCAAAGGAGAAGAACCGGTGGTGACCAAGGCCGAGCCGTCGGCTCAGCCCGCTGCCACGCCCGCAGCCGCCGCCGGAGGCATCCCGCCGCAATTCACCGCGGCCCAGGTGGCAGCCGGCAAGGCGGCCTACAACTCCAATTGCGCCGTCTGCCACGGTAGCACCATGACCAATGGCACCTTCGGCACCCCGTTGGCCGGCGAATACTTCAAGAGCAATTGGGGCGGCCGGCCGCTCCGCGCCTTCTTCGACAAGTCGCAGAAGACGATGCCCCCGGCCGCGCCCGCCTCGCTGCCGGCTGACTCCTACGCCAATATCGTGGCTTACATCCTCGATACCAATGGCTTCAAAGCCGGAAGCTCCTCCTTACCCGCGGGCGGAGAAGCTCTCGACAAGATGACCATCAAATAGTCCGGCTTAATGGCCGAAGTAATTGACGGTGACAGTATCGGTGGCTTTGACGCCGGTACTGTCGGTGACGGTGAGTTCGAAGGTATACGGACCGGAGACGCCGAATTGTACCGAGGGCATCGCCGTGGTCGACTTGGTCATGCCGGCCGTGCCGCTGAGGACGATCCAGTTGTAGGTCAACGGGGCGCCGTTTGAACTTGTCGACGCGGTACCGTCGAGCGAGAAGAACTTCTGCACCGTGGTCGCGTTCTTCGGTCCGGCCACTGCCTTGGTGGTAGCGGTTCCGCCCCCGCCGGTATCGACAGCAGTACAAGTCGTGATGAACGGGCCGGCGGCGGTGAGAATCTCGGCCATCGTCCTGGTCATGTCGGTCGCGGCGGGAAACGGTATGTCCGAAAGCAGCAGGTTGAGATAGGCGGCGTGGCGGGCTTCGACAGTGGCAATCGTCGCCCCGGCGGTGCGGAGGTCAGGATTCTGAATCATCCCGAGGGCACCCGTGTAGGCCATCACCCCGACGCCTTCAAGAACGGCCGCGGTGGCCAGGAAGCCATTGAAGTTGGTGACGCCAAAGTTGTACTGGCAGGCCGCTACCGGCGTGCCACCGAGCGAACGAATGACGGTGCGGAGGGTTTCGACGTGGGTGTTCTCGTGCTCCTGGACAGCCTTGAGATTATCGAACGCTTTCGCGGCGACCAGAGTGCCGACCAGCGGAACAAATGCGGCGGAAGCAAAGTCGGAAGCCGAGAAGCGGGCGAGGCCCTGGTTGTAGAACGCCGCTTCGAGGTGCTCGAGACCGAGGGCAAAGTTCAGGATCTGCAGGTCGGTAACGCCGGTCTGGGCCTGGGCCGCGCGGGGAGCGATCGTGAGGGCCGCGGCGCCGGCGCCAAGCGTGAGTGCGCCTGTTGAAAAGAAGCTGCGGCGCGAAGAGCGAGTGATGGTGTTTTCCATGGTTTGGGTTCCTTGTGCGTTCGGATTAGGCGGCGGGGCAGGTCTGCAGGAACGGCGCGATGGCGGCCAGGATTTCGGTCATCGACTTCGGCGCATCGAACGAGGACCGGGCGGCGAGCTCGTTGTTGAGCACGTTCAGGTAGGCGGCATGGCGACCTTCCACAGTGGCGATGGTCGCCGCGGAGGTGCGAATGGACGGGCTGTTGATCTGCCCGATCACGCCGTTGTAGGCGCTGACGCCCGTGTTCTCCAAGGTCTGCGCGACGCGCAGAAACTCGGCGAGGCTGGAGTAAGTGAAGTTGTAAGTGCAGGCTTTCACCGGCGTTGCGCCGAATCCGCGCAGCGCGGCGGTGAGGGAGCGGACGTGAGCGTTCTCGTGCGAGCGAATGATGCTCAGATAGGAGTAGGCATCGAGGGCAGCGACTTCGCCGAGCTGGTTAAATAGCGGCGATTGCGCAAAGTCCGAAGACGAGTACTGCCGCAGACCCTGGTTGTAAAAGGCTGCTTCGAGGTGCTCGAGCTGCAGCGCATAGTTGAGAATATCGAGGTCCGTAATTGGACCGGCTTGCCGGGTGGTTTCAGCGTTCATGCCGGTTTGATGGACAGGACTGCCGATTGTTACGGCCTATTCACTGGCCCAGTTCGTGACAGACGTTACAAGCGATCGTGGCCTTTTGCTCCTTGTGGCAAGCCACACAGGCAACCATCGTCACCGGTCGCTCCAACTTCAGCGTATCCATGGTGTAGACTTCGCCGTGGCAAGTGGCACAAACAACCTTCGCCTCGCTATGCCGCTGATGGTTGAAGAACACGAAATCCTTCACCCGGTAGACGCGGGCGGAACGCGCCGGGAGAGAGCTCATTTCTGGATGACAGGTCTGGCACTTGCCGAGCCCCGGGAATCCCGCTTGCGCCGCGGATTCCGCCGTCGCATGGCAAGCCGTGCACTTCATTTTCATGGCGGCATGCCGCTTATGAGAAAACGGCTCAGCCGCGAGCGAGCCGGCGGCAAGCAAGAGGGCGGCTAAACGAAAGGTCACTCCGCAATTGTATCCGCGCACGATGCAGGCGCGACATCACCGTGCCAATCGGGATACGTAATCGCCGCGAGACATCCTGATACGTCCGCTCTTCGATGTCGGCGAGTTCGATCACTCTCCGAAACGGCGGCGGCAACTTGGCAATCGCCCTCATCAGATCAACCTCCGGCAGGACGGGCGGCACGGAGTACTGGTCTAGTAACGAAACGAACCCATTTCGCTGCCGGCTTCGCTGCACGCAGAACTGGAGAATTTGAAACAGCCACGCCCGGCAGTTGGTTCCCGGCTCATAGGCGGGAAACTTCCGCCAGGCCACCAACATAGTATCTTGCAGGACATCTTCGGCGCGGTCACTGGCGCCGAGCAGCCGCGTGGCGGCCCGCAGCAGGTCCGTCTGGTGGCAGAGCGCTTCGGCCGCGAAGCGATGGGAAAGCGAGTCCATGCAGAAAATTCGCCTCGTGCGGGAATAAAGTCACGTCGTGCCTACATTTCAAGACATGCGGATTCTTTTTTGGTTGGCATTGGCCGTGGTGGGATCGTTGCAGGGGCAGCCCTTGCGGTATACACTGCTGCCGTCCGGAACGGTGGCGCCGGGGGCTCGGCTCGATGGCACGATTGTCCATGATGCCGCGGGCCGGCAGATCTTCCTGTTCGGCGGGCAGGAGTCCGGAGCGAAGAACGACCTTTGGGTTTATGCGCTCGACCGGCGGGAGTGGCGCGAACTGCGGCCCTCCGGGGCCCTGCCGCCCGCCCGTTGGGGGCATACGCTGGTGTTCGATGCGGCGCGGCGGCGTCTGCTGCTCTTCGGTGGCCAAGCCTCCGGTTTCTTCAACGACCTTTGGGCGTACGAGATCGATCGCGGCTTGTGGACCCGCTTGGGTTCGGCCGAAGAAGGACCCAGCCGGCGCTACGGCCACTCCGCCATCTATGAGCCGGGCCGGGACCGGTTGATTGTCTCGCACGGCTTCACCAACTCCGGCCGTTTCGATGACACGTGGGCCTTCGAATTCGGCACGGGTCGCTGGCGGGATATCTCGCCCGCTTCGAACCGGCCGGTGCGGCGATGCCTGCATCACGCGGTGTACGACGCGGTACGCGGCGAGATGCTGCTCTACGGGGGCTGCGCCTCCGGGTTCGGGCCCTGCCCGCTGGGCGATCTATGGAGCTTCGATCTGGCCACCGGCCGCTGGACCGAGCGCGTGGCCACGCCGGCCCCGAGCCCCCGGCAACACTACGGCCGTTCGTTTGACACCGTCCGCAGCCGGATGCTGCTGTTCGGTGGGTCGGGCCGCGGGAGTCTGAACGATACCTGGGAATTTGACCCGGTGACGCGCCGGTGGAGCGAAGCGCCGGTGGAGGGTCCGGCGCCTGGTGCCCGCAGCCGGCATGAGAGCGCCTACGGCGAGGGGGTGACCTATTTCTTCGGCGGGTTCAAGGCGGATGGACAGACGAATGAGTTGTGGGCGCTGGGCCCAGCCGCCGCAACGGGGGTCCGCGCCGTCGTGAATGCTTTTGATGGCAGCGACGGGGCGGTAGTGCCGGGGAGTCTCGTGTCGATCTACGGGGCCGGGTTAAGCGGAGAGGTTCGTTGGAACGCTCTGGCGTCGACCTTACTGTTCGCAAGCCCGGAGCAGATCAATGCCCAGGTGCCGATGGGGTTGACGGGGCAGACGACGGCGCAGTTGACGGTGGGTTCTGCCGCGGCGATCCCGGTGGCCGTGGCCGCAACCCGACTGGGCTTGTATCCCGGGGCATGGAACCAGGATGGCAGGAGAAACGCCGCGGACGCCCCGGCGGCGGCCGGGGAGATCGTGATCCTCTTTGCTACCGGCCACGGAATGGCCGCTGGGGCGACGGCGACCGTGGCAGGCTCGGCCGCCGAAGTTCTCTATGCCGATGCGGCGCCGGGGATCTTCGGAGTGATGCAGATCAACTTGCGGATTCCGCCGGGGACGGAGGCAGGTTCCGCGTTGCCGGTACGCGTGACGGTGAACGGGAGCGAAGCGATGGGCTCGGTGTCCGTCTACCGCCAGTCGCTCCAGGCGACGACTCCTCGCTGAGGGGCGGGCGGGTCGGGGAGCATCGCGATGTATTCGAGCAGGTTGCCGTCGGGGTCTTTGAAATAGAGGGAGGCGGCCGGCATCCAGGCGAGAACCACCGGTTCGTCGACGGGTTCGCCAGCGAGATCGAGAGGAGTGATGCCGGCGGCGCGAAGGCGAGCGGGGGCCGCCAGGAGATCTTCGAGCGTCACGGTGAACGCGGTATGGAGACTCAGGCGCTGCGGGCTGGTGCCGGTCTCCCAGAGGCCGAGCATGGATTGGCCATGGGCGCCGAGCCAGTAGAACGCGACGCGGCGATCCGGGATGAGCGACGCGCGGCAGAGGCCGAGAGTCTGCTCGTAGAACTGCATTGCCCGGTCTAGGTTGGCGACGGTGAGGTGAGTTTCAAAAAGTCCTTGTATCGAAATCATGGTGACGTGATCCACGAAGCGGGTTCAATTCGCATCATAGTGCAGGAGAATAGCGAATGATGAACCTGATCTTGTGGATCGCCGTTTTGGCCGGGGCAGCGCTCGGCCAACACCAGCACGACGGACCGGCGTCAGCCAAGCCGGCGGAGCTTCTGGACGGGATGGGAACCCACTCCCACCCAATCGCGACGAAGTCCAAAGAGGCGCAGCAGTTTTTTGACCAGGGGCTCGCCCTGATCTACGGTTTCAACCATGACGAGGCGGCCCGGCTCTTCGCCCGCGCCGCGGAATTGGACCCGGCGTCGCCGATGCCGCACTGGGGCATTGCGTACGCGTTGGGCCCGAACTACAACCTGCCGGCGATGCCGGAGCGGGAGGCGTTAGCCTGGCAGGCGATCGAGAAGGCCACGCAGTTGATGGCCAAGGCGCCGACGCGGGAGCGGGCCTATATCGAGGCGCTCGTACAGCGGTACTCAAAAGACCCCGCGGCGGACCGGAAGGTGTTGGCGGAGAAGTACGCGGCCGCGATGAAGACCGTGATGCAGCGGTACCCGGACGACCTGGACGCGGCCACGCTGTACGCCGAGGCGATGATGAACCTGCGCCCGTGGCAGTTGTGGAGCCTGGACGGAAAGCCCGCCGAAGGGACGCTCGAGATCTGTGCCGTACTCGAAGGGGTGCTGCGGCGGGACCCGAACCATCCGGGAGCCAACCACTACTACATCCACGCGGTGGAGGCGTCGCCAAGTCCGGAGAAGGCGCTGCCGAGCGCGGGGCGGCTGGAGACGCTGGTGCCCGGGGCGGGCCATCTGGTGCACATGCCCTCGCACATCTACGCGCGGGTGGGGGAGTTCGAGCGGTCGGCCACGGTGAATGAGAAGGCTTCGGAGGCGGACCGGGTTTATCTCGAACGGTCGAAGGCACAGGGCATGTATCCGCTCGGCTACTACTCGCACAACCTGCACTTTGTGGCGTACTCCCGGATGATGCAGGGCCGGTACAAGGACGCCCGGGACTGGGCGCAGCGGCTGCGGAAGAACGTCGCTGGGGCGATTGACGGCATGCCGATGATCGCGGCTTACGGAGCCTATGAATGGCTGGTGCTGGTGCGGTTCGGCAAGTGGGAGGAGATGCTGCGGGAGAAGGCACCGGCGGAGAAGGATCTTTTCCTGCGGGCGAGCTACCACTATGCCCGGAGCGCAGCGCTGGCGGGGCTGGGCCGGACCAAGGCAGCGGCGGGCGAGCGGGCGAAGATGGAGGCGCTGGCGAAACAGATTCCGGCGGAGGCGGTGGCGATGTTGAACCCGGCTCAGCAGATACTGGCGCTGGCGAGTGTGGATTTGGCGGCGCGGATTGCGCGAAGCAAGGACGACGCGGCGGCGGAGGTCAGGCAGTGGCGGAAGGCGGTGGAGCTGGAGGATGCACTTGCGTATATGGAGCCGCCGGACTGGTACTATCCGACGCGGGAGCAGCTAGGAGGGGCGTTGCTGAGGGCAGGTAAGCCGGACGAGGCTGAGGTGGTGTTCCGGAAGGACCTCGAGAAGAACCCAAGGAACGGCCGAAGCTTGCATGGGCTGCTACAGGCGCTGCGGGCGCTGGGCAAGACGGAGAGTCTCGCTTTTGTGGAACGGGAGTTCCAGAGCGCTTGGCAGTTTGCCGATACGCAGTTGCCGTGAGCTACTGTTCCGGCCGATTGGCCGGAACAAGTCGCTGCGGATCGAACAGATGCATCGGTTTGAACTGGCGCTTGGACCATTTGCTGCCCGGTTCAAACTGGACGCCGATGAAAAACCCGATCTCCCGGTAGACGCAGTACCGGACTTGGCCAACGTAGTCGCCCTTGGGGCCGCTTACGGTGAGGATCGTGTTCAGGGGAATCTCTGCCTCCATCTGGAGGCAGACCCCGGATTCGGAGATGTCTTCGAGGTTGGCAATGGACTTCTTGCGCCGCCCGGCTTTGTCGCGCCAGTGGACGTCAATCAGATCCGCACACATTAATCGAGGCTCGTAACGCCTGTTCCGCATATAACCATCTATCGGCGACCCGATGCTCTGGGTGTATCCAGCGTTCACCGAAATTTAACCCTACCACGGCTAGGGTAAACCGCTATTGCCCTGGGTACCCAGTTCGGTTAAATCCGATTGAAAACCTCAACGGCCTTGCTCAGCGCCTTGTGTTGGCGGATGAAGGGGACCATCTTGGTTTCGCGCTCGTCGATCTCCTGGGCGCGCTTGAGGACTTCGGCGGCCTGGGCCTGGGGGACGCGGACGACGCCGTCTTCGTCGGCCACGATGATGTCGCCGGGTTTGACCTCGACGCCGGCGCACTGGACGGGCACGTTGCGGGAGACGCCGGCGTAGCGGCTGACGGTGGAGGAGGGGACGACGCTGCGGCCGTAGATGGGGAAGTTGAGGTTGCGGACTTCTTTGATGTCGCGAACGCCGCCATCGACAATGACGCCGGCCATGCCGCGGACTTTGGCGGCGGTGGCCATGAGGCCGCCGATGCCGGCGACGTCGAGGCCGTCTTTGATAACGATGATGCCGACTTCGCCGGGGTTGGCGTTATCGATGAGGGCGGTGGACTGGGCGGTGGAGAGGGCGGGCGTCGCTTTGTCGGGGGTGGTGGGGACGAGGTAGGCGGTGACGGCGCGGCCGACGACGCGGGTGGTGACGGTGCGGGGGCGCATGTCATGGGACATGAAGCCGCGCTGGCCGGTGATCTGGTCGACGGCATCGGCGACGGCGGCGACGGTGGCGACCTCGTAGCCGGCGAGGAGGGGGTCTTTGGTGGGGGCTCTGCGGGCGGCTTGGAAGCCGAGGCCGAGGAGGCCGCAGAGGCCGGCGGTGAGGACGAGGAGTTTGTTGCGGGAGAGCATACAGGGCCTATTCTACTAGGGTGCGGGAAAGGGGCAAGAGATGCTCCAGGTTGTAGCAGCGCTCGAGAAGTTCGGGCGGCACCGGACGGCAAAGGTGTCGATTGGGCTCTTAGATCGAGCGGTGGATTCGCCTGTTCGAATCGCGGCTGCGCAGGCGCTGGGCTATTTGGGGGACCGCCGGGCGATTGTTCCGTTCGGCCGGACTGCGGGCGATCGGCGCCAGGACTTGGGGCTGCGCTGCGTTCGTACGGAGGCACTTTGGTGGTTTGCCCGGCGCCGGCGGGTGCAGGTGCTCCTGAGGCGATTGGCCAGGAACGACGAGGCTTGGGTGCGGGGTAGCGCGCTTTCTGCGATCGAATTCGCGAGTTTCGGAGTACACTGCTACAACTGCAGGGCGATGGCTGCTCGGGTGCTGAACCGGCCTAATCCTGAAGACTGGGTGGCAGCAAACCCTTCACTTCCGCCGCCACTTTCTTGAGGCGGGCCAGGATTTCGGCCTTCTCGGCGGCGAGGATGTCCTGGTTGCCGCCGAGGCGATCGTACAAGCGGCGGGTCATGAAACGGTCCTCCAGGTGATATCGGCCCTGTGGAAAGGTGTCTGACCCTCGAAGGACGTAGGCGGAGATGATGTAGCGACGGGGCGATAAGCTGCTCTGCGACGGGCCGAGTTCATATTCAGCAGTCAGCAGGATTGGGACGGCGGAGAGCGCCGGTAGCGTCCAGAATTCGTATTGGCCGAAGTTGGTGACCGAAGGGTTAGAGAAGAACCAGTTCTCGAGATCCGCATCGCGGCCGGGGCGGAGCAGAGCGAGGTGGACCACGCTTTGGGACACGCCACCGCTCACGACAGTAAAGAAGATCGCGCGCTGCCCGTTCCTGAGCTCGATGAGCTTCACTTCGGATTGAAAGCCGTAGCCGTCCGGCGACTGGTAGCACTGCCGGCGCGGCGGGCCCTCGACGCAGAGAGTCGTCCGTCCCAACGGGTGAAACCCCATGTCGTCGCTGGCCGGCGTGGAGACGACAATGGAGCGTCCTTCGAAGGTCCCGATCGTCTTCGTCTCCGCCGGTCTGGGCTGGGCGCAGGCGAGGCCAGCAGTGACCATCGCGAAGGCGGCGAGTTGGACGCTAGAAGACACGGCGGGTCAGCTTGCCAACCGAAAACTTAGCCGTATCGGCGACGGCCATGACCGTCATCACCCCGGCTTGGACCGGGTCCGTAACGACGAGGTCGGCCGCGTCGGGGACGGAGCCGGCCATGTTGAGGCTCACCACGAGCAGCCCCTTGGCGCGGACTTCGCGGACGGCGACTTCGATCTCCCCTCCCATTAACGACCCGGCCAACACGAGCGCCTTCGCGCGCGGAAGCCGGGCCACAGCGCGGACGGCCGCCGCCAGCGACTGCTCGCCGACCAGCGGAATCGTATCGACCGAAATATGCTCACCGCGGATGTTGTGGCGGTCCGCTTCCATAATGGCGCCAATGGCCACCTGACCAACCTGGGCGCCGCCGCCCATGATGATGATCCGCTTGCCGTACACCTTCTGCAGCGTCTCGACGAGCTCGACGTGCTTCACCCGCTCGAGGGCGCGGAGTTCGCGGAGCAGCGCTTCGGCGTCACCGGGCAGGTCGATTTCGAGATACGTCCGAGACTGCACCACGCTCTCAATGATCTCGACGGAGACGATGTCGCCCTCATGATGCGCGATGACGCCGGTCAATTGATGGAGAAAGCCAGGGCCGGCGTCGCCGAGCGCCTCCAGCCCGATACGCTGCTTCATAGCTCGTACTTCTTGATGATTTCGGGCCAGATGCCCTGAGCGGTAAGGATGAGTTGGACGGCATCGCGCACGGCGCCGCAGCCGCCGCGGTTGGCGGTGGTCCAGTGGGCGGCGCGCTTCACCTCGTCGCGAGCGTTCGCCACCGCGATCCCAAGGCCGACCCGGCGCATGATGACAACGTCAGTAAAGTCGTCGCCGATGTAGGCCACCTCGTCCGGGGCGACCTTGGCGTCGGCAAGGATCTCTTGAAGGATCGGGATCTTCTCGATGTGGCCCTGATAGACGTAGGCCATTCTGCACTGCTTGGCGCGGACCTCGGTGGCCGGGGAGACGCGGCCGCTAATGACGCCGGTCTTGATGCCGTACCAGCTAAGCCACTGGAGGCCGATGCCGTCCTGGGAGTCGAAGCCTTTGGTTTCAAAGATCTGGCCGTCTGGGCCGGGGACGTTCCAGAGGGTGCCGTCGGTCATGACGCCGTCGACGTCCATGAGGAGGAGCTTGATTTTGGCGGCCTGGGCAAGCAGCGCGGGAGAGAAGACTTGGTCCATGAAGCTCTCAGTTTACCAACGGGGCCGGGGGCTACTGGCCGATGGCGAACAGGTGGCGGCCGCCGCGGACGTAGAGCGTGCCGTCGACGACGGCGGGGCTGGCCATGACGGGCTCCCCGAGCTCGTTTTCAGCGAGCACCTTGTACTCCTTACCCTGCTGCAGAACGAACGTGTGGCCGTCTTCGTTGGTAATGTAGAGGCGGCCGGCGGCGGCGACGGGAGAGCTGGTGAAGCCGGATGCGGTGCCGAGGCGCTGCTGATAGAGGCGTTCGCCGGCGCCGAGTTCGAAGGCGGTGAGGACGCCGTTGTCGTAGCAGAAGTAGGCGATGCCGTCGGCGAGGAGGGGGGTCTGCATGTAGTTGCCGGCGCGCTCCTGGCTCCAGACGATGGCGGACTTGTTCTGGTTGAGGTCGCCCTTGGCGTCGGGGTGGATGGCGTAGATGGGCCGGCCGCCGCCGTGGGCGGCGGTGAGGACGATGAGGCCGTTCGCAAAGAGCGGGGTGGGGACGGGGATATCGCCGGTGCCGGCGAGGCGCCAGCGCTCCTTGCCGGTGGAGATGTCGTAGCCGCCCATGTGCTTCCAGCCGTTGACGACGACCTGCAGGCCGCCTTCGCCGTTGGGGAGGACGGCGGGGGTGCCGAAAGTGGGGACGTCCTGGCGAGGGGTGCGCCAGAGTTCGTTGCCGGTTTTGGCGTCGAAGGCGGCGAGGAAGGAGTTCTTCTGGACGTCGGCTTGAATGATGACCTTGCCGTCGTGGAGGACAGGGGAGCTGGCGAAGCCCCATTGGGCTTCGGGGGCGACGTAGTAGCCGGAGTCGAGGACGCCGAGATCCTTCTTCCAGAGGAGCTTGCCGTCGAGCGAGAAGGCGTAGAGGCCTTCGGAGCCGAAGGAGACGATGAGGCGTTGGCCGTCGGTGGCGGGGGTGGGGTTGGCGTGGCTGGACTTGGGATGGCGTTTGATTTTGGGGTTAGTTTGGACGGCGGTTTGCTGCCAGAGGATCTTGCCGGTGCGGCGGTGGAGGCAGAAGACCTGGAAGGACTGGGCGCCTTCGTTTTCGACGGGTTTAATGTCGCCGTAGAGGCCGAGCTTGACGGGGGCGGCGGCGCCCTGGGCGGGGACGGCCGTCGTGAGGAAGATGCGGTCGCCCCAGATGACGGGGCTGGAGTAGCCGAGGCCGGCGATGGGAGTTTTCCAGCGGATGTTCTCGCCGGTGGTGGTGTTCCAGCGGAGGGGCGGGGTGCCGGAGCCGAGGCCGCTGGCGGCGGGACCGCGGTATTGGGGCCAGTTTTCGGCTTGGAGAGAGGCTAAGGCAAACAGAGAGCAGACCAGCGGGCGCATGGCTGGATTGTAACTTAGATTGGGGAAATATGAGCGACGGAAAGGAAGAGCGGGAGGAGATGGAGCGGCGGCGAGCGGAGGAGAAGCCTTGGCAGCGGGAGGACCGCGTGGAGCGGGGTGAGGAGGAGTGGGAACCGGAGCGGGAGGACTAGCGTCCAAGACGGGATGGCGAGATGGAGAGCCGGGGCCCTGGTTGGGACGGGTGTCCTGGTGGTGACAGGGTTGGGGCTTTGGGAGTTCGAGCGGCGGCCCGCGTCGCCCATGTCTTGGGACGGGTGGACAGGAAGTTTCGCTTGGGAGGCGGGCGAGGTCCAACTGCCGCGGGGATATCGCTACACGATGGACGTCGGGGCGGATAGTGATGCCGGCCACTTTACGGGACCGGGGGGGAGCGTGGTGATCCAACATGCAATTGGGTGGTACGCCGGGGCTTGGGTCACGCCTTGCCGCTCGTTGATGGTGGAGGAGTGGGAAGTGGGCGGTGCGCGTGTGTGGCTAGGAACCGGTGAGTACCGGGTGGCCGTGACATTCCCGGATTCCGGAATGGCGAATTTCTTCGTGGATCGAGGCAACCGGGAGGCGATACAGGTGCTGGAGGCGCTGGCGCGAAGCTTCCGCCCATTGGGGCAAGTTAGGCGGGATCGGCGAAGCCCTTGCCAGTTATAGGAAATGATGGTCTTTGGCGAAGCCGCAGAGTTCGGCCAGGGTGCGAGTGAGCGTCCGGCCTTGGGGGTCGGTAGTGGGGTTGAGGGGAACGTAGAGGACCGTGCCTTCGCGGCGGGCGAGGACGTTAGAAGCAACCAGAGCGCGGATGAGCCAAACGGCGGCGGGAACACTGGGGCACTCGAGGCCGAGCCAGCCGGGGTAGAGCGGAGGCGTGGGGGAGAGTCCGGTGAGGGCTTCGATTTCGGCTGGTGTGGCTATCGCGCCGGGGGCGGGTTCCAGGAGCGGGCTCTCGACGGCCATGGCGGCGAAGAGTTCGCCGATGGCTGCTTCCTGCGACGGCCACATGTGCTCGACCCAGTAGTGGCACGTCTTAGCGATCACCGTGATCACGTTCTTGATCTCCTTCTCGATCCGGTAAGCCGGGCCGGCGGGGAGTTCGAGGAAGACGCCGTCAGCGCGGGCGGCGACATTCTCCATGGTGATAGCGCGGAGGAGCCAGCCGGCCATTACGGGGTCGGCGCATTCCACCTGGACCCAGCCAGCGTGGGCGGAGGGCTGGACGGGGAGTTCGGTGACGAGGGCGATGCCGCGGCAGATTTCGGCGAGGACTTGTTGGTGGCGGATGGGGTCGGCTTCGATTTCGGCGGGGGTGGCGGGTTCGAGGAGCTTGCCTTTGTGCGGGGGGCCGCCGGCCATGGCGAGGTCGCAGAAGGTGGTCCAGATTTCGTTCCAGGCGACCTGGCCGTCGGGGGTGTACTTGAGGCCGGCGGAGCCCATGGAGACGGGCTGGACGTCCTCGTAGCAGTCGCGATAGGTGGCGGGGAGGATGGTTTTGATGCGGAGCTGGAGGGCGTCGTAGGGAGATGGGGGTGTCATGGTCCGCTCTTCTTTATCGTAGCGGGGTGAGGGGCGATTTCAATGAGGCATTGCTGATGCTAGATTCACCTATGATGGGCGTCAGGACGACAGTGATTCTCGACGAAGATGTTCTGAACCGTGTGAAACAGCAGGCGCGGGAAGCTGATGTGCCATTCCGGGTGAAACTGAATGAGCTGCTCCGCGTTGGGTTAGCGAAGGCGGGTGCTGGAAAGCTTATCCTGTCTTCGCGGCAGGTGTATTCGATGGGTGACAGTCTTTCGCCGCTTCCATTGCGGGTATCGGAGTTGGACGCCCTCGAGGAGCAGGAGGCGCTGCGAAACGGATGAAGTTGGCGGTGGAGGAGTTGACTGGGATTCCTTGGCACTCGTTCTTTACATTCCTCAGGATTACGACCTCGCCAGGAATTATGCAGCGACCGTTGCGGCTTTCGGAGGCGTCGGAAGTGATCACCGGTTGGTTGGAAAATCCGCTGGTGGTGGTTCCGGTGCCGGGTCGGCGCTTCTGGAAGGTTCTGGAAAGTCTAGCGGTGGACAGTGGAACGCAAGGGCGGGGCTGGTCCGATGCGTATCTCGCGGCGCTGGCGATAGAACACGGGGCGGGCCTGGCGACGTTCGATCGGGACTTTCGCAAGTATCGGGGGCTGCGACTGGTGGAGCTTTAAGGGTTCCGCAGGTAGCGCTGAGGGGTGAGGACGGCGCGGACTTCGGGGTTTAGTGTGGTGACGGTGATGGGTACCTTGGCGCCGAGATAGTCGAAGTTGCCTGTTTCGTTGGGGAAGTAGAACGCCCTGACGATGTATGCTTCGCCAAGATAAACGGGCATTTTTAGGAGACCCGAGGATGGCGTTTTCTGAGCTGCGGTGAAGCGGGTTCGCCCGGCGGAATCCGCTAGCTGGACGAAAACGCCAGAGAGAGGGGCTCCGTCCGGCCCTGCGATGTGGAGATGCAACGTTGCGCTGGTGCGTTTAGGGGGTAGGCGAAGATCGATGTTTTTGACTGGGAGCGCCTCCGCAATGCGAACGGGACTGGCCGCATGGGTGGGGGGATGGGCGTCGCTATCGTCGTAGGGAGCGATGTTGACGCCGATGAGATATTCGCCGTCGGGCAGCGGGCGGATCGCGTAGTCGCCGTTGGCATCGGTCTTTGCGACCCGTAGCGGCGAAGGGGTCGGACGGTCCCCTTCTTTGAAGGGGAAAGCCTGAACGGTGACGCCTGAAAGGGGGGCTCCCTGTGCATCAAGAACTCGACCGGAGACGCTGCGGTCTGGCCAGAGGGCGAGGTCCCGATCCGCACAGGCCTGAGCAAGGATCTGTACCGTACCGGGCTTGTCTTCGGGATCGGCTTCGTATTGCTTAGTGACCTTGTTGAATGTTCGATAATTCGCCGGAGGCTGACGAAGGTTGTACGCGTCGGCGGATTCAAATCCGGGCTTGGAAACCTCCAAGCGATAGAAGCCAGGGAGCAGACCGAAGATCTCGAACTCTCCGGACTCGCCCGTGGTGGCAGAGTGTTGGCCGAGGGGAGAGCTAGCGGTGACGGTGGCTCCGGCGATACCTTCTGCCGTTTCATACTGATTGCGCATGCGGAGGACCTTGCCGACCAGGCGCGACGGCCCCTTGCGCACGGCATTCCGCAGCGCGTCGAGAAGGTGCTCGTTGCCGCTGACGGGAAAGGTGGGGCCGCAGCCGCTGATGCTCCACCCGTTCGTGCGCAGTTGGTTGTTCGCGTATATTACATAGCGCTCGCCCGCTCGGAGACGGCGATAGCAACTGGAGCCAGCGTTCGTATGGATCTCCACTTCGCTCTGCGATTCGGGGCTGTTGACTAATCCTTCCTCAATACGGACTCGTGCTGGTCCGGTGCCGAGACCCTCGCCGCTATCTTTGAGAACCAAGGCGACGAAGACGGGATCCGAGCCGCTAAGCGAAGAGCAGGGTGTTGCGTTGCTGAAGCAACTGCAAGCGATGGCCGGGGCGGCGAAGATCAACAGAGCGGCGGGAACCAGTGCCGACTTGGCGGTGTCTCTATAGCTGCGATGCACCTTCATTGCTTTCGAGGGACGGGACTGCTGGCATTTGGGTTGCTGGGAATTCTGCGGTTGTGCGCCGCGACAGAGTTCGAGCTTCACCATGCGCGGGACTTGGCGTCGCAACCGCCGGGGGTTCGGTTGGCGATGACGGCGGTCAGCGAGGCCGGCCGGTTTCGGGTCGGAGAGCGGATTCCGCTGCGGCTGCAGTTCTCGAGCACCCTTGAGAATACGTACCACCTTGACCCGACGACCTACGAACGCAGCGGGCGGTCGCCGACCGAAGAGTTTGTTATAGAGCAGGACGATGTCGTGGACCCGTGGCGGGACTACTTCGGCTCCGGGGTGATGGGCGGACTGGGGGATGGATCGGGCAGTCCTCCTCCGGTGCTGGGAGCGACGCCATACGTGATCTCGCTAGACCTCAATGATTGGTTTCGATTTGACCGGGCGGGACGGTACCGGTTCTACCTGAAGTCGCATCGGCTGGGGGAGTTGGCGGCGGTTTCGAACGTGGTCGAGGTGGAGATCGTTGAGGATCCGCCGTGGCGGGAGGCGCAATTGGCTCAGTTGCGCGCGCGCCTGGAGCAATTTGATGAGACTGCACGGAAACAGCTGCGGATGCTGGGGACGCCGGGGGCCGTGGAGCTAGGGTTAGAGATCGCGAGACGGAGCGGAAGAGGAGCAGACCCGCTGATTCTGGTGGGAGCCCGCGATCGCGGCCATGCGGGCGGCGCGCTGGACCGGTACTTCACCGATGAGCGTGTAGTGATCCGGTGGGAGGATATCTGGCTGCGCGCACTGCTCACCTATGTTCAGCAGGAAAATCCGCGGCCCCTACCGGTAGCCCGTTGGCAGTTGCAGGGCAAGGACGGTTGGCAAGAGGTGATTGCAGAGCGTGAGAGCCGACAGGAGCGATTTTCCACCATCGTGCAGGAAGAAGCGGTGCGCCTGATTCCCAGAGTCTTGGAGAAGCGAGGGAGGGTTCGAGAGCATTCGGCGAAGGCGATCGAAGCGCTGGCGAGGAAGGAGGCTCGACTCGCGGGGCTGGTGCCAGCGGACAATTACGGTCTATCCCGGGCGGAGTTGATTGCAGGGTTTGCGTCCTTTGAGAAAGTAAGGCAGTGGGAGTTGCTCAACAAGAAGTGGGATCTGGTACGGGGTGCGGATATGATTCCGGTGCTGGTTAAAGCGGCGCGGGAAGCGGGCATTGACCTGGCGCAAGACCTAATGCGGCGGCTGCGGGAACTTTCGCCGGCGGAGGCCTGGGGCGTCGTGAAGCAGGAGTTGGTGGCAGGGAACCTTGCCTTTGCCACGATGAAGGAGTTTCCAGCGGTCGACGTGCCGGAGGCCGATGCGATATTGCGGCGGCGCCTGCGGGAGGACCCGGCCAGGGCATTACCTTTGGTAGCCAGGTTCGGGACCGTGAAGCTGGCAGAACCGATGCGCGAGTTGTGGGCGCAACGTTCTGACAGTTGCTTGCTGGAACAGGAGCTGGTGACGTATTTTGCGCGGGTGTTTCCCGCCGCGGACGGAGAGGGGCGGGAGGCTCTGCGGTCGGCTATGAGTAACCGGGAGGGGAGGGGTTGTTTTAGCAAGCTGTTGGTTCAGGTCGGCCGAGTAGTCTGGAACGAGGCGGTGCAGGCGGCGGCGATTGAAGCGTTGCAAGATGCCGACACGGAGACAGTTTTGGGGGCGGCTCTGATTCTGGCGGAGCAGGGTGACCTGCGCGTGGAGGAGCCGCTCTGGCGCCGGTTGGAACGCGGAGGACCAGAGATCCGCGAGCGTGTGATGGAGGCGATTGGATCGGCCCGAGCGTGGCGATTGGATGAGGCGCGGCGGAAGCGCCTGCTGAGTTTCTGTCCGGATCCCGAATGCCGCCAGCGCTGGCAGGCGGGTAAGCCGCTCTTGATCGATGTCTTAGACGGAAGCGAAATGTACCCGGCGGCGTTTCGCGTGGAGGGCTACAAGGCGCGAACGATGGACAGCTTGCAGCAGAAGCTTCTGCAGTATCCGCGTGCCACCGTGTTCCGTTGGTGCCCGCAGGAGTCGTATCTGTACGATTCGCCGTCGCCGGGGGCGCAAGAAGAGATGTTTGGCGAACTGGCCGGGTTCCTGGCGCGGCGAGGAATGTCGTTGGAGAGATGCCAGGTTACTGGGCCGGGTCGTAATTGAGGTTCGGTCCGAGCCAGCGTTCCACTTCGGCGATGGTCATCTGCTTACGGGCGGCGTAGTCGGCCACCTGGTCGCGGTCGATGCGGCCGAGGCTGAAGTAGCGGGCTTCGGGATGGGCGAAGTAGATGCCGCTGACACTCGAGCCGGGCCACATGGCGAACGACTCCGTGATGCGGATGCCCGTGTGGGCTTCCACATTGAGCAGGTTCCAGAGCGGACCCTTCTCCGTGTGATCGGGGCAGGCCGGATAGCCCGGCGCCGGGCGGATGCCGCGGTACTTGCCGTGGATGAGATCGTCGTTCGACAGATGCTCTTCCGAACCTAAGCCCCACTCCAGGCGCACCTTCTGATGCAGGCACTCGGCGAAGGCTTCGGCGAGACGGTCCGCGAGGGCCTCGGCCATGATGGCGTTGTAGTCATCGTGCTGGGCGCGGAACTGTTCGCACAGGTCGTGGAGCCCGAGGCCGGTGGTTACGGCAAAGGCGCCGATGTGGTCGGGCAGGCCGGTCTCCTTCGGTGCGATGAAGTCGGCGAGGGAGCGGCAGGGTTCGCTACCTTCCTTGTGGACTTGCTGGCGGAGGCAGTGAAGCCGGGCGAGAGTCTGGTTGCGGGTCTCGTCGGTGTAGAGTTCGATGTCGTCGCCAACGGCGTTGGCAGGGAAGAGGCCATAAACGCCGCGGGCGGTAAGGAGATTCTCGTTGATGATGCGGTCGAGCAGGGCCTGGCCTTCCTCGTAGACGATGCGGGCTTGCTCGTTATCGAGGATGCGGGGGAAGATGCCCTTGATACCCCAGGTGTGGAAGAAGGGCGACCAGTCGATGTAGTCGCGGAGGGTGGCGAGGGGGAAGCCGTCGAGAACACGGACGCCAGTGAACGACGGAGCGGCGATGTCCTCGGCGCGCCACGTGATGGGAGTGCGGCGGGCGCGGGCGTTTTCGATCGACACCGCGGCGAGGCGCGGGGCGGCGTGGGCCCTGCGGAGCGCTTCGTAGTCGGCGCGGTGCTGGGCAACGAACGCGTCCCGGCCGTCGTCGCTCAACAGGCTGGTGGTGACGGGGACGGCGCGGCTGGCGTCGAGCACGTGGACTACTGGTTCACTGTAGTGCGGCGCGATCTTGATGGCCGTGTGGGCGCGGCTGGTAGTGGCCCCGCCGACGAGCAGCGGCAGCTTGAAGCCCTGGCGCTCCATTTCCTTCGCTACGTGGACCATCTCGTCAAGCGACGGGGTGATGAGTCCGCTGAGGCCGATGACGTCGGCGTTCTCCGCCTTGGCGCGTTCGAGAATCTTCTCGCACGACACCATGACGCCCATGTCGATCACTTCGAAGTTATTGCAGGCGAGGACGACGCCGACGATGTTCTTGCCAATGTCGTGAACATCGCCCTTGACTGTGGCAAGGACGATTTTGCCCTGCGCCTTGACGGTATCGCCGGCGGCGACCATCGCGGCCTTCTCGGCTTCCATGAAGGGGGTCAGATGCGCGACCGCCTTCTTCATCACGCGAGCGGACTTGACGACCTGCGGCAGGAACATTTTGCCGGCGCCGAAGAGGTCGCCGACAACGGACATGCCGGCCATCAGGGGGCCTTCGATGACGAGCAGCGGGCGGCCGAGTTTGACGCGGGCTTCTTCCGCGTCGATCTCGATATAGGCGTCGATGCCTTTGACGAGCGCGTGGGAGAGGCGCTCTTCCACGGTGCCGTTGCGCCATTCTTCGGTCTTCTTTTCGGTGGCGGCGGCGCCACTGCCGGCGGCCTTCAGCTCCTCGCCCCGGTCGACGAGGCGTTCGGTAGCATCGGGACGGCGGTTCAGGAGGACCCCTTCGACGAGTTCCTTGAGTTCGGGTTCAATCTCCTCATAGACTTCGAGCATACCGGCGTTGACGATGCCCATGTCCATGCCGGCGGTGATGGCGTGATACAGAAAC
>LNFE01000283.1 GCA_001464575.1 Acidobacteria bacterium Ga0077553
GTGGACGGCCCAGTTGACTTGGTCGCCGGCCTGGAACTTGCGGCCGCTGAGGTCGGTGAACTCATGGGTGACGGCGAGGGCGGGGCCGTTGGTATACCAGGCGAGCCGGGGCAACGGGAGGGAGAAGTAGTTTTCCGGGTGGGCGATGACGTCGAGGTCGGCGGGGACATCGCCGGAGAGCCGGAGGACGGTTTCGCCATTGCGGGTGAAGGTGAATCCGGACTCGAAGGGCACGTAGCTATAGAAGTCGAATTCAATAGCTTGGCCCGGCTTGAGGCACTGGCCGTCGTAGTCAGTAAATTCACGGATCACTTGCAGTGGGCCGCAGCCTTCGTAGTCAGTTAACCGGCTCAACGCAATCTCTCCAGTTCGTGTTTCAAAAGGGGGTTCTCCGGATAGTCTCGCACGAGTCCGTGCAGCCAGTCGCGGGCTTCGGGTTTCTTCTTTTCGCGCAAAGCGGCGACCGCAAGAAGGATGCGGGCGAAGGGGCCAAGGTAACGGCCGTTTTTCGCAGCAAATTTGAGGTTTTCGATAGCGACCTGCTTTGAGCCCTTCGTGTCGTCGAACTTGATGAACCACTTGACGAAGAACGGCAGGCTGCCGAGGAGGTATTCGCTGAGGCCGGTGGTGAGGTAGGCGTCGCCGTAATTCTTGTCGACGGCGATGAGCCGCTTGGCGAAGGCGTGGGAGGTTTTGGCGTAGTTGAGGGAGCCGAGTTGGCGCTTTTCGACGAAGGCGGCGTAGTCGGTGGTGAGGCCCCAGGAGAGCGAGTTGGCGAAGAGGGCGCCGGTGTCGTTAGGATTCTTGAGAAGAATGGCGTCGGCGCGTTCCTGAGCTTGGCGGGCGGCCCAATAGAAGGCGTCGCGGGTTTGGGGATCGGGGCGGAGTTTTTTCTTTTCGGCGATGCGGTCATCGTCGAGGAAGAAATCGGTTTGGAGAATGCTGAGGCGGTCGAGTTCCTGGAAGACGAGGGCGGCGGCGCGGGTGGAGTAGCCGAGGGGGTCCTGGGGTTTCTCGTTTACATGCTGATCGATTAAGACGCGGGCGCCGTTGAAATCGAAGTTATACATGCGCTGATAGGCGCGGTCCAACAGGGGAGGATCGCCGGCGAAAGCGGCCACGGGCAGCAGGAAAAGGGCGAAACGACAGGCAATCATGAAACGGCAAAGAGACGGTCGAACAGTTCGCGCGTGCGACTACGGATCTGTTCCACTTTATCGGGCAATGGCTGATCGTGCAAATGGGGCGGGGTCCAACGGCCGATAACGTCGGTTAGCATGTCGAGATGGAGGGGTGACTTGGGGAGGTCCGCTTCGGCATGGCCAAAGATAATCCGGAGGCCGTGATCGAGAGCGCGGTAGAAAGTAGCGGCGTCGCGGAGGAAGAGCGCATCGGCGTGATCGAGGTGGCCCATCTTCTCGATCACTTCGATGCGTTGGGGTGTGGAAAGTTGTTTAAAGAAGAAGCCGGCGCTTTTGAGGCGCAGGTACATGAGGATGAAGTCGATGTCGTAGTAGCCGCCGGAGCCAGCCTTGAGAGGTTGGGTGGCGCCCTGTTCGCGCTCGAGGCGGAGGCGCATGCGGCGGAGTTCGGCGCGGGAGCGGCCGGACTGGCCGTAGCGTCGCCAGTCGATTTGCTGGAGTTCGTTGAGGAAGGCGGTGGAGGCTTCGATATCGCCGGCGACGGCGTGGGACTTCATGTAGGCCATACCTTCCCAGGCTTCGGCGCGGCGTTCGAAGTAGTCGCGGAAGGCGGAGTCGGTTTGGACGAGGGCGCCGGCGCGGCCATTGGGCCGGAGGCGGGAATCGACGGCGAACATCATGCCTTCGCCGGTGTAGGCGCTGAGGATTTCGATGAGGCGTTCGGCGATGCGGGACCAGGCGGGGAGGTCGTCGGCGTTCGAATGGGGGAGGGCAAAGACGAGGTCGGCGTCGGAGCCGACGTCGAACTCGCGCATGCCGAGGCGGCCTAGGGCGATGACCATCATCCTGGGCGGGGTGCCGGGTCCGGCGGCGATGCGATAGGCGGCGGCGATGATCCACTCGCCGAGTTGGGAGGCGCGTTCGAGGGTATCGAAGACCGGCCGGGCCAGGCAGATGGATTCGGCTTGGAGGCGGAACATTTCGCGGCGGAAGTAGCGGCGGAGAGCGGGGGGATCGGCTTGGTGCGGCGGAGGGTTGGGCGGGGTGCGGAAGAGGGCGAATTCGGCGAGGAGGTCCGGGGTGCGAACGAGTTGT
>LNFE01000284.1 GCA_001464575.1 Acidobacteria bacterium Ga0077553
CCGCCGGGACTGCCGGTCGTCCCGGTCTCCCCCGCCGAATCTTCCACGACCAGAATAGTCCGAAGCCCTTGCGATGCCACCCGATCACCGTCGCCGGCTTCATGATGGTGGCACTCGGTTGCCAATCCTCCCAGACCGCCGACAACCAGGCACACAGAAACCGATCAGCGGCCTTCAACTTCGGCCGCTTCACCGACCGCTGCAGAACACCGAGCTCATGACGAAGGGCCAAAATCTCAAACTGAAGCGCCGTGCGACTGCGAAAGAAAGCCAAGAAAGCCGTCGCCAGCGCCACCAACGGAGGCGAACAAGGGAATTGAAGGAAGAAAGGCAACCGCCAATTTATCAGCAACTTCGAGATTTGCGAGAAGCACACTCGCGCGGACGCCCGGGACATCGGCCAGAATGAGTGCCTGACGCGCGGCGACCCGGATAAGGGCGTCCAGAACTACGACCTCAAAGAAGAACAAGCTGAGCGCATAGGTCGTAAAGGTCACGCGCTCCCAGCGGTGTGCGAAGGCGCGGTCGGTGGGTGCGAGGTTCATCCTAATTCACTCCCCGACCCTGAGCGCCTTGCGCAGATTGCTAAGGAGCGTCTCCCGCTTTTTCGGGTCAGCTTTCGCGAGGTTCTGGAGCCGCCATCGAACGGCGGGCAGCGTTTCGACGTGCGGGATACCCAGCAGTTCCCACTCGGGACTTCCCTCCTCGACGGAGAGAAGGAACCTGCGGTGTTCAGCGGGCATCCGCCCGACGAGTTCCTCGATGAATTCTTCCCGCGCGCGAAGCAGGTCGTCAAGTGTAACAGCAGTTACCGTCATCCCCTCAAATCCGCGCGTGAATTCCTGGGCGATATCGAGGCGCGCGGGCGCGAGGACTTCCGCCATGGGGCGGTTGTGGCTGAGGATGTAGACCAGGAAGGCCTTTCTCAGGTCTGGCCCGATTCCCTCGTTTGCGAGAAGGTCGCGGACGTCGAAGAGATCGCGCGGATGCTGGCGGTCGAGCGCCGCGACCAGCTTGCCCGCATAGAGGTCGGCGAAGCTTACGACCTGGATCTCGGCGAAGCCGAACTGCGCTTCGACGGACCGCGAAACCGACAGGGTCTTCGGTTCATAGACACAGCCGCGCAGGACAGGGGTCACCTCGATCTTGATCTGGACGCCATCCGCCTCGACAAAGATCTTGCTGACGGTGTTCTCTGGCTTCAGTGCTGACGATGTCACCCTGGCGCCGCGAAGGCCCTCACGAATTACGTTCTCAAGCCGCCGCATGGCGGCGTCGATATTCGCGAGAGAAGTCGCCCAGTCTTCCACCGGCAGATAGGTGAGGTCGATGTCGACCGAAAGGCGTGGCATGTCGCGCACAAAGAGATTGATGGCCGTGCCGCCCTTCAGGGCGAAGCAGGTTTCTGTCGCAACGAGCGGGATGGTCCGGACCAGCAGCGCGGCCTGGCGGCGGTATTGTTCAGACGCTGCCATCAAAGCTCTCCGGCACCGTGATGTTGTATTTCGTGTCGAGCTTGCCGCCGCGCACGAGCATCCGTTTGCCTTTACCCAGGTCAATGCCCGAACGGTCGAGCTTCTGCAGCCAGGCGTGATTGTGGCGTTCCGCGAACCAGAGAAACAGGCGCTTCACTTTGATGTTTCGGCAATCGGCGAGCAGCCCCTGAAGCCGAAGTGGGCTCAGGTTGCGGAGCCCTTCCATTAGTACGTCCGCTTGATGGAATGTCTCGCTCTGTGGAACCTCATTTAGCAGTTCGAGGATGGCGCGTTCCGGCGTCGATACGGGGAGGGGATATTCCCAGTGTCCCCAGGTTTGCACCGTAAAGCCGCTGTGCTCCCGCGAAGGCAGAGCACCCTCTGCAGTCAGCAGCGGCGGTACCTCGCGGTTCCGGAACAGCTTTCGCGCACTGTGAAAAACGAGCTTGGTATTCATGTGGACGCACGAGACCCAGCCCGGCAAATCGTCATTTGAGAATAGATGCGCTTCTCGCGTACCACTCGCGGCGACATAGTGGCTGAAGCCCTGTAGCTCAAGCGCGGTTCTTCCGCCCGCCGCCACAGGAAGATTCAGAAGAGCGTTGAGCGAGATCACGAGTTGCTGCCAGGCAAGGGGCGAGGGTTGTTCTGACGACGTGGGTCGACAGTAGACGCCCCGAGCCAACGTGAGCAGCCATCCGTTCATAACGTACTTGCGCCGCAACTGGCGGGATATGTGGTGACGTTCAAGCCAGGCTGAATCGACGACCAGCCCTTCCGGGAGGTTGTGTTGAAGCCAGTTTAGCTGTCCCCGAGTGTGACTACCCATGGTTTACATAATACATAAAATTCAAACCCATGCCGGGATTATAAATTGCCGCGTTCGTAAACCCAAGGTAGACACGAATGGGCAATGATAAACCCATCGAATGGATCATCGGGCCCGACATTTCATCAAATTCTTACTTCATACTCACCACAACGGTCGCGGCCACTGGAAAGATTGCTTCGACCATCCTTCGCGTCAAGATCCGAAGCTGGGGCTCCTTCCACAGTTCCTCCACATCCTCATTAGTCTCGCCTGTGGAAATCTCATTGGGCTGCCATTACAGCGGCAACCTCGCAGTGATGAGAAGAGCGTCTTCGTCAACGAATTTGCTTCAGCTATTGTCGACTGAAGCGAACTTGTACCGCGGCACAGCGGTCGATCTATAGAAGTCGACCGTCGCCGCTAATGACCGCGGGGCACTCTGGCCAGAGTGTGCGGATCGTCTGCAACCACTGTTCTAGCATACCCCGGAAACGGCTTGGACGGGAGTATTCAACGCATCCAAGCTGCTGGGTGAGGCCGAGCGGGCCGAAGAGCGGAATCGCTTCGGGGCCTTTTGCGACAAAGCACCGGTAGCTCAACCACATGAACACGTCGAGGAGCGCTGGCGCGGCGGCGAGCACCTTGATTGCTTCGAGGTCGGCTGGAACGGGGTGTATTGAAATTTCGGAATAGAATTCGTCGGTCAGGGTGATTGTGTTTTGACCGGACGGCGGCTCCCCGGAGCGGCTGTACCAGATCTCCGCCTCCTTCAAGAAGTTGAACCGGCTGCGGTGAATCACGGTGGCGGTCGAACGGGTGGACTCGGTGGAAAAGTACATCGTGGCGCCGAAGATCCGCTCGAAGGCCGCCACAATCCGGCGGTACTCCTTGCCGCCCTTCGCTATGCCGAAGGTGTCGAGCATCTCGGCCGCGGACCGGAATCGTACCGTTTGGCTCTTCTGCCGGACCGCCAAAGTCGCCAGGAAGATGAGAACCAGGCGGTCCTGGCCGAAAGGAAGACCGAACTGCGGGTGGCCGGTGATCTGGAGGAGGAAGTTGCCGTTACGGCGCTCGAAGAGGAGTTGCTCCGGGGGCGGTCGGCGGATCGGTAGTCCACATAGGATGAACGGTCGAGAAGCAAAAGCGAGTGGTTGGCGGCCTTCCTCACGGTTGGAACGGACAAGGGCGATGCCCTCCGCTTGTTTGAGCCGGTATCG
>LNFE01000285.1 GCA_001464575.1 Acidobacteria bacterium Ga0077553
GATCAAGGTCGGCGCGGCTACCGAAACCGAAATGAAGGAAAAGAAGGCCCGTGTCGAAGACGCGCTGCACGCCACCCGTGCGGCCGTTGAAGAGGGCATCGTTCCTGGCGGCGGTATCGCTCTTCTCCGTTCGGCTCTGGCGCTGAAGGACCTGAAGGTCCCCGGCGACGAGCAGATTGGTGTGGACATCATCAAGCGCTCCTGCGAAGAGCCGATCCGTCAGATCTCCGGCAACGCCGGCTTTGAAGGCGCGATCGTCATCGAGAAGGTTCGCGAGAACGCCAACGCCAACTTCGGCTTCAACGCCGCTTCCGGCGAGTACGAGGATCTGTTGGCCGCGGGCGTTATCGACCCGGCCAAGGTGACCCGCTCGGCCCTGCAGAACGCCGCTTCGATCAGCGCCCTGATGCTGACCACCGAAGCGATGATCTGCGAGATCCCCGAGAAGAAGGCGGCTCCGGCTCCCGGCGGCCATGACCACGGCCCCGGCGGCATGGACTACTAAACCAGTCCTGCTTCCCAGCAGAAAGAGAGGCCCTGAGCGAAAGCTCAGGGCCTTCTTGCGTTTAGCTGTTCGCCAGACGCGGAAGCGATTCCGTGAAGGGCGGGTAGGCGACGCCCTTCTCCGTGATAATGCCGGCGACGTAGCGGTTTGGGGTGACGTCAAAGGCAGGGTTCTGCACCGCGATGCCTTCGGGAGCCACAGGCACGCCGTAGACCTCGGTCACCTCTTCCGACGAGCGCTCTTCGATCGGGATCTGGTCGCCGCTAGTCAACGTCAGGTCGAGCGTTGAAATCGGCGCCGCGACGTAGAAGGGCACGCCATTTTCCTTCGCCAGCACGGCTACGCTATAGGTGCCGATCTTGTTCGCCACGTCGCCATTGCCGGCGATGCGGTCCGCGCCGACGACGACGCAGCCAATGCGGCCGGACTTGAGGAAGTGGCCGGCCATATTGTCCGTGATCAAGGTGGTGGGAATGCCGTCTTCCTGAAGCTCCCAGGCGGTGAGGCGGGCGCCTTGCAGGAAGGGGCGGGTCTCGTCGGCGAAGACGTCGATCTGCTTACCGGCGGCCACGGCCGCACGGATGACGCCGAGCGCCGTGCCATAGCCCGCGGTGGCGAGCGCGCCGGCGTTGCAGTGGGTCAGGACCGTCTTGCCGTCCGGCACGAGATCTGCGCCGTGGGCTCCGATGGCCTTACAAATGGCGACGTCCTCGTCCTTTACGAGTTTGGCTTCGGTGACCAGCGCTTCAATGATGGCCTCGCGGCTTTGGCCAGCGAGGCTCGCGTGCAGGCGCCGCATACGCTCGATGCCCCAGAACAGGTTCACCGCGGTGGGGCGGGTGGCGGCCAACGTCGAGCAGATCAGCTCGAAATCGTCGTCGCTCCGCTCGACGCCGATGGCCACGCCCATGGCGGCCGCCACGCCGATGGCCGGCGCGCCGCGGATGATCATCGTCTTGATGGCCTCCGCCACTTCGCCATAGCTACGGCAGGTGACAAACACCGTTTCGCGGGGGAGGCGGGTCTGATCGATCATTACGACCCCGTCCGCCGTCCATTCAATAGTTTCGACCATTCAGGATGAAGCCTCCGAACATTGCAAGATTGTAGGTGCAGTGGGTTAACGTCGCGGCCGCCGTTCCCGACTGCAGACGCAGCCAGCCGAACACGAGACCAGCCACCGTCAACAGCAGCAGATGCTGCCAGCTCCACGAGTACTGCGGCCCGTGGATGAGGGCGAAGGGCACGCTGGTCAACACCAGCGCCGCCACCTGGCCAAAATGTTTCACCGCCAGCGGCAGCACGAGGCCGCGAAAGAAGAGCTCTTCGCAGACCGGACCGAACGTCACGGCGAACAGGAAGAACAAGACTCGCTGCACCGGATCGGCCAAGAGCTCGTCAATGAGCGGCATCTTGACCTCTTTCGCCTGCAGCGCCCAGCCGGCGAAGCCGACAAAGACTGTGAGCGCGGGGCCATAGGCCAGGAACCGCCAGTATTGCGGCGGCAGGCCGAAGCCTAGGCTCTCCCAGAACGGCTGCTTGTGGCGGAGGTGGAAGCTGAGCCACGCCGCCCCGACCCAGAACGCATAGCCCAACAACTGCGACGGCATGGCGAGGTTTTTCGCCTCCGGTTTGATGCCCATCAGGGTTAGGGCCAGCAACACAATGCCGCCGGAGATCACCAGCGCCGGCAGGATCGCGCCCAACGTTAGAAAAACGTCCAACCATCCCCAAAAGGGGAAGGGAGGGGCGGCGGTTTCTTCGGAAGTGGCGATCACGGTTTCAGAATCTTCTCGAGGGCGCGCGCGGTATGGCTTTTCTTGCTCCGCAGAATCTGCTCCGGGGTGCCGGCCGCGACGATCGTGCCGCCGCGCTCCCCACCCTCCGGACCCAGGTCCACGATCCAATCCGCAGACTTCATGATATCCAGATGGTGCTCAATGATGATCACCGTGTTGCCGAGATCGACCAGCTTGTTCAGGACGTCGAGCAGGCGGCGGACGTCTTCAAAGTGCAGGCCGGTGGTGGGCTCGTCCAGAATGTAGAGCGTTTTGCCGGTTTGGCGGCGGCTCAGTTCCTTGGCTAGCTTGATTCGTTGGGCCTCGCCGCCGGAGAGCGTGGTGGACGATTGACCGAGGTGGATATAGTCGAGGCCAACATCATGCAGCGTCTGCAGCTTCTGGAAGATGGCGGGGAAGTTTTCGAGGATCGGCAGCGCCTCCTCAACCGTGGCGGCGAGCACATCGGCGATGGAATGGCCCTTGAACTTCACGGCCAGGGTTTCGGCGTTGTAGCGTTTGCCGCGGCAGACGTCGCAGGTGACGTAGACGTCGGGGAGGAAGTTCATCTCGATGCGCTTAAGCCCGTCACCCTGGCAGGCTTCGCAACGGCCGCCCTTTACGTTGAAGCTGAAGCGGCCGGCTTTGTAACCCCGCTCGCGCGATTCAGGTAACATGGCGAATAAGTCGCGGATTGGGGCGAATAAGCCGGTATAAGTGGCCGGATTAGATCGCGGGGTGCGTCCGATGGGCGACTGGTCGATCTCAATGACTTTGTCGATCAACTCGGCGCCGCGGAGGGCGCGATGCATGCCGGGTTCGGCGCGGGAGCCGTAGACTTCGCGGGCGAGGGCTCGGTAGAGAATATCGTTGATGAGGGTCGACTTGCCCGAGCCGCTGACGCCGGTGACGACGGTGAGAGTGCCGAGGGGGATTTCGAGCGTCACGTCCTTGAGGTTGTGTTCGCTGGCGCCTTCGACGACGATCTTCTGTCCGCTGCCGGGGCGGCGCACGGGGGGCACGGGGATGGTGCGCTTGCCGCTCATGTACTGTCCAGTGAGCGAGGCTTTGTTCCGTTCCACCTGCTTGGCGGTTCCCGCCGCGACGACATGGCCGCCGAGGCGGCCGGCGCCAGGACCGAGATCAATGACGTAATCGGCACGCCGAATGGTGTCTTCGTCGTGCTCGACGACGAGCACCGTATTGCCTAAATCTCTCAATTTAAAAAGAGTTTCGAGGAGGCGCTCGTTGTCGCGCGGGTGCAGCCCGATGGACGGTTCGTCGAGCACGTAGAGCACGCCGCGGAGTTTCGAGCCGATCTGCGTCGCCAAGCGAATGCGTTGCGCTTCGCCGCCGGAGAGCGTCGCCGCCGACCGATGGAGGCTCAAATAATCGAGGCCGACCGCCAGAAGAAACTCGAGGCGGTTCTCGATCTCTTCGCGGATGCGGCCCGCGATCAGCGTCTCCCGTTCCCCCAACTTCCAAGCCCGGGCGGTTTCGAGCGCGCGCCCCACCGGCATCGCCGTCAGGTCCGCGATGGAGACGTTCTTGACGCGCACAGCCAGCGAAGCCGGCTTCAGGCGCAACCCTTTGCACTCGCGGCACAGGATCGGCGACATATACTGCATGAGTAACTCGGCATATCCCGGCCCGGCATCCGCATAAATGCCATCGAGAATCTTCAAGATCCCAGGAAACTTCTCGCCACCGTGCACCAGTAAGTGCTGGGTGGCGGCTGGCAGCTGATCGAAAGGCTTCGCGAGATTGATCTTCAGCCGCTTGGCCACTTCCTCCAGCCGGTGGTTCATTACGCTGGTGCCGGAGGCCGCGCCCAAACCGCCTTCGAGCAGCGGCTTACCGAGGTCCACCATCACTTTGTCCGGGTCGAAGCTCCACTTCGAGCCCAGACCATTGCAAGCGGCGCACGCTCCGAACGGGCTGTTGAAGGAAAAGCTGCGCGGTTCCGGAAGCGGCACGCTCATTCCGCACTCGGGGCAGGCGAGCTTCTTCGAGTACATCCGCTCTTCACCGTTGACGATGGCGACGATGACGAGCCCGTCGGCGAGCTTCATGGCCGTTTCGATGGAGGCTTCGAGGCGCTTTTCAATGCCGGCTTTGACAAGCAGGCGGTCGACCACGACTTCGATGGAGTGATTTTTCCGTTTGTCGAGCGGAATATCCTCGTCGAGCGACTTCAGCTCTCCATCGATGCGGGCCCGAACGAAGCCCTGGCGGAGATACTTCTCGAGTTCCTTTTTGTACTCTCCCTTCCGGCCGCGAACAACGGGCGCCAGAATCATGACCCGCTCCTCGGTCCGGAACTGCATGATCTGTTCGAGAATCTGCGCAGTAGACTGCGCCGCGATCGGCACCTGACAGTTGGGGCAGTGGGGGACACCGATGGAGCTGTAGAGCAGCCGCAAGTAGTCGTAGATTTCTGTGACCGTGCCGACGGTAGAGCGCGGGCTCCGGTTGGTGGTCTTTTGCTCGATGGAGATGGCCGGAGACAGGCCATCAATGGAATCGACCTCTGGCCGCTCCATTTGATCAAGGAATTGGCGGGCGTAGGGGGAAAGCGTTTCGACGTACCGGCGTTGGCCTTCGGCGTAGATGGTATCGAAGGCGAGCGAGGACTTCCCGCTCCCGGATAGTCCCGTAATCACGGCCAGAGTATTCCTAGGGATCTCTACGCTGACATTTTGCAGATTGTGCTGGCGGGCCCCGTGCACGGTGATGTGGTCGATCATGAATTCTTTACGCTCTCCATCTTCGCCTTGGCCCAGTCCACCAGCCGACGGATCGGCGAATTTTCCGCCTCCATCCACTCCTGAAAACGAATCACCGCCCCGTCAAGGCCGGTGGGGCGGTTGAGCGAGGCGGTGGGATCGGGAAAGAAGGTGACCCTCTTGAGATTGTACCAACCCGGTCGTTGACGGTATTTTTGGGCGCTCTCCTAGGATAAATCCTATAAAGGTACTGAACCTTTAGTAGTAAGGCTCTGGGACTCGGTCTATTGACCGTTCTAGGCAATTAGCCTTAGTCTGTAACAGTCGTGAGCGAACAACGGAAAACCAAGAGATTCGAAATCCAGTTGCCCCTTGAACTGGTACGCACCGGGAGCGAGCCCGTCTCGCGAGCGGGCGAGACGCGCAATATGAGTTCTGGCGGCGTGTTATTCACGTCAGAGGCGGAGATGCCAGTGGGCGATCCCATCGAGTATTTGGTCACCCTGCCGAGTGCGCTTTCGGGCGCTCCCGTGCGGCTACGGTGCATGGGGAAGGTGATTCGCAGTCAGGGCGTGCAGGCGTCCGAGCAGACGACGGCGCGGCGGCCGTTTGCGATTGCCGCTACGCTCGAACGCTACGAGTTTATTCGCAGCAAATAAACGACTTGTTTCCCTCCGTGGTTTCGGCGAAACTAAAGCGAAACCGCGGCGTATGAACTTAACCTTAGGCTTTCCCGATCCCACCGCCTCGCTCAACCGCCCCACCGGCCTTGACGGGGCGGTGATTCGTTTTCAGGAGTGGATGGAGGCGGAAAATTCGCCGATCCGGCCTTTGCCAGAAGAGGTAACGCCGGAGCTGCAGAAGGGATTGGCGCAGCGGGGGATCAAGGATCTGTATTCCCATCAGGCCGAAGCCTTCGCCCACGTGGCGGCCGGCCGCAATGTGGTGGTGGTGACGCCCACGGCGTCAGGCAAGACGCTTTGCTACAACTTGCCTGTGCTGAACCGTCTCGCGCTCGAGCCGGGCGCCCGGGCGATGTATCTGTTCCCCACCAAGGCCTTGGCCGAGGATCAGCTGCAGGAGTTCCAGCGGACGGTGGACGCGATGGAGTTACCGATCAAGGCGTTCACCTACGACGGGGATACGCCGTCGGACGCCCGGCGGGCGATCCGGGAGCGCGCCAACGTCGTCTTTACGAACCCGGACATGCTTCACAGCGGGATTTTGCCGCACCACACCAAGTGGGCCAAGGCGTTTGAGAACCTGCGCTACTTCGTGATCGACGAGTTGCACTACTATCGCGGCGTCTATGGGTCACACCTTGGCAACATTTTGCGCCGGCTGCGCCGCATTTGCGAGTTCTACGGTTCCACGCCGCAGTTCATTTGTTGTTCGGCCACGATCGCCAACCCTCGGGAATTGGCCGAGGCGCTGGGCGAAGTTCCTTTTTCCCTGGTCGACCAGAACGGTGCGCCGCAGGCGGAAAAGTACTTCGTGTTCTATAACCCGCCGGTGGTGAACCGCGAGTTGGGTATCCGCCGGAGCTATCTGCACGAATCGCGCCGGATCGCGCTGGAGTTTTTGGACCGTGGTCAGCAGACGCTCGTTTTCACGAACAACCGGCTGGCGACGGAGGTTTTGACCAAGTATCTGAAGGACGCGGCGGAGAAGCTACCCGCGTTGCGCGGCAAAATCAGCGGATACCGGGGGGGGTACCTGCCGAAGGAGCGCCGGGAGATCGAGAAGCAGATTCGTTCAGGGGAGGTGCAGGGGGTAGTCGCCACGAACGCGCTGGAGCTGGGCGTCGATATCGGCTCGCTCGACGCAATCGTGATGGCCGGATATCCAGGCACCATCGCTTCGACATGGCAGCGCGCCGGGCGGGCTGGGCGCCGGGGCCGGTTGTCGATGGCCGTGCTGGTGGCCTCGAGTGCGCCGCTCGATCAATACATCGTGGAGCATCCGGAGTATTTTTTTGGACGGCCGCCGGAGTCGGCCCACATCAATCCGAACAATCTGGAGATTCTGCTCAGCCACATGAAGTGTGCGGCCTTCGAACTTCCCATTCGCGATGGGGAGAAGTTTGGCGCGCTGGAGACCGGGGAGATGTGCCGCTTTCTCGAGGAGCTGGGCTTGCTGCATCATTCTGGCGAGAACTGGCATTGGACCTCCGATACCTACCCGGCCGACGCTGTCTCCTTGCGCGCGGTGACGAGTGACAATTTCGTTGTCATCGACATGACGCGCCAGAACACGGTGATTGCGGAGGTCGATTTCCCCTCCGCGCTGACGACGCTGCACGAGAAGGCCATTTATCTTCACGACGCTCGCCAGTATCAGGTTGAGAAGTTCGACTACGATGGCCGGAAGGCTTACGTCCGGGCCGTCGATTGCGACTATTTCACAGACGCGATCGACTACACGCAGGTCAAGATTCTGAGCGAGTTCGGCCAGGCGGGGCAGGCGGTATGGGGCGAGGTCCGGGTGAATCGGCAGATTGTCGGGTTCAAAAAGGTGAAGTTCTATACGCTCGAAAACGTCGGCGCCGGCAATCTTTCAATGCCGGAGCAGGAGATGCATACAACGTCGTTCTGGCTGCGCTTCCCGGCGGTATTCCTGGCGCGCTTTGCCGAGTACACCCCCACCGAGAAGCAGAACGGCCTGGTTGGTCTTGGCAACGCCTTGCGCGCGGTCGGGGCGCTGCTGCTGATGTGCGATCCGCGAGACCTGGCGGTAACCCTGACGGAGGATGCTACCGGCGGTCTCCGGGAGTGGGAGCCGAACCTGTACCTCTACGACAACTACCCGGGGGGTATGGGAGGCAGTGAACCGTTATTCCGGCAGCACGTGCGGCTGGTGCAGACGGCGGCCGACTTGGTTGGCGCTTGCCCCTGCGAGTCCGGATGCCCGAGTTGCGTGGGTCCGGCCGGGGAGGTTGGCGAGAAGGGCAAGGAGGTGGCTCTGCGGATCGCGGCGGCGCTGCTTGCCGGTTGCCGGGAGATCCCTGCCGCCTAATAAGGCGACTTTTTCTTGCGGGTACAAATCAGCAGGCGTTGCCCAGGAGAATCCAACGCCTGCTGCATTTCCACATGGAACCAGGGACGAAGAAGAGATTCAACGTCGTTATTGGGGACGGTGAGAAGGAGAAGCCCACCGGGACGCAGTACCCGTGCGATCTCCGCCACTAATACTTCAGGGGAATCACACTGGTCCAGTTGACGAAAACACGAGACCGAATCAACACTACCGAAGCCCTCTCTCAACGGAAGCGCGATCGGTTGTGTAATTGCCAGTCTGGCTTGCCTCACGGCTAACTTCTCCTGCCCCCAATGTAAGCAGGTCTCATGCCAAACCGTAAGTTATTGAAAAGAATAGAGCCCTCAAACAGCAACTGCGCGCTGCCGGGCAGTGGCAGCGCGCAGTGGAGCAAATGAGCCAGTTTACTTGGACAAACGGCTGGAGTACTTGTTGAGCGCAGCGAGGAACCTGGCGGCGGCCGCGGGAGCGGGCGTCTTCCCGTAGATGATCTGCTCGTTCTTCATCTTCTTATTGCCATAGAGGTCGCCAATGGCTTCGTCATCGCCCCGAATCGTCCCGCCTTTCAGAGAGACGCCCGCAAAGGCGCCGCGCGAACGGGAGTAGGTCAACATTTCAGCGCGCATGGTGGCATCGGTTTCGGCGGAACTCGTACGGCCAACCGGGCCGGCCGCGGCCGAAGCCTCGCCGCCAACGGAGAACTTGCTGCTCTTGATCAGCTTTTCCGCGCCGCGGGCGTTCATTATCAGCATGACGAAGTCAGTTTCCGCGCCACCGATCTGAAAGCCGATCGACCCGCCTTCCACCCGCATGGGAGCCGGCGCGGTCCAACCCGTGCCGTCGGCCTGGCGGCAGGAGAGAAAACCGCGTCCGAATCGCCCACCAACAATGAAGGCACCCTTCTTGAGACCGGGGACGACGAGGGCGCATTGCGCTTTATCGAGCAGTTCCTGGGGAATGCTCTTTTCCTTGACGGCCATAATCTCGTCGAGCACCGCAGCCGCTTCGTTGAGCCGTTCGGCGTGAGGCGAGGCCGCTTGCCCAAAACTCAGGCCGCAGACGGCCAACGTGGAGAACAGAATTCGCACATTCATCATGCAACTAAGATGGCATGGAATCTATTGCTGTTACAGTGAAAAAATCGGACACTCTCCGGCGGGCAGCGACAGCTAGTCTTTGATGTTGACGATTTTGGCGATCATGATCTTATCGCCCTTGATTTCGCCGGAAATCATGACCTTGCCGTCGACGTGCTTTTTGGCGAGTTCGGCATCGGAGACTTGGTAGACCTTATTTTCTTTCTCGGTCACGAACACTGGCGCTGCGCCATTCTTAATGCAGCGGTCGGCGCATTCGCGCTCGGCCTTGCCGGAGCCGGCATTGCCCGCGCCGCAGGTGGAGTCGCTGATCCAACCCTTAAAATCGGCTGCCGAAGCGCCAACCGTCAACGAGGCCGCCAAAGCGAGAATTGAGAAATACCGTTTCGTCATGATCGCAGTTCACTCCTGGAGACATTGTGCCATTAATCGGCTACGGAATCATCCGGGCTCACGAATCGCTCAAGGTGCGGAAGATTTCGCCGATAGATCTGATAGGAGTCCGGTTATCCGGGATCAACTATGAGTATCGAACCCCTGCGCTTTTCCGGCGTCAGCAGCTATTCGGCGGATTTTCAGAAGATTCTCGACCGGACGGTGGCCATCGGCGCCCAGCCGATCAATGCGTTGCAGCGGGACCAGACGAAGTTACTGCAGCAGAGGGCTTTGGCCGTGGGCCTGCAGACGTCGGCGGAGGGATTGAATACGGCGATCAAGGGGTTGGCCGACGTGGGCCAGTCGCGCGCGGTGGGCGGGTCGTCGTCGAACTCGTCGAAAGTCAGCATTGGCAACGTTACAGCAAAGACCCCGGCCACTTACACCATTTCGGAAATCACCTCACTGGCGCGTTCGGCTTCGGCCACTTCTGCCGGGTACGCGGCCTCGACCTCCGGAACCGTTTCGACCACCGGTTCGGTTCGCCTCGGCTTTGGCGGCACCAATTACGATATCGCCCTGACTCCGGAGGAAAACACGCTCACCGGCTTGCGCGACAAGATCAATAATTTGGGCATTGGAGTCACCGCGTCGATCCTGACCACGGGTTCCGGCGCGACGCCGTACTACCTCTCGCTCACTTCGACCACGGCCGGAGAAAAGCCGATCACGCTGGTGGACGATCCGACAGGAGCGAGCACCGATTTGCTGGTGACCAAGGACAACGGGTCCAATGCCAACTTCAAAATCAACGGGGTGGCGGTTTCAAAGAGCAGCAATCTGGTCAATGACGTGGTGAGTGGGGTGACGTTTACGCTGACGGGGACCACGGCAGTAGATGAGACCGTTAGCCTGACACTTTCGAGCAACCGAAATACGCTCGCGTCCCGGATTGAGAGCTTCGTCAACGCCTATAACGGTACGCTGGAGCAGGTGGATGCGCAGATCGGTTCCGCTGCGGGCTTGTTGACGGGTAGCTTCCTGGTCCGCGAAACGGGCAGCCTGCTGCGCCAGATCTCCGGCTATGAGGGCACCGGCAGCATCAAGAGCTTGCCGAACCTTGGTGTTACGTTCGGCCGGGACGGCAAGGCAACCTTCGACCGGACGATCTTTGACGGTCTCAGCGAAACGGATCTCCAAGACGCCTTTGCGTTTCTGGGGACCTCCAGCACGGGGTTTGGCGCGCTGCAGTCGAAAGTGAGGCAAATCAGCGACCCGGTGACAGGGCTGATCGCCAACGAAACGGCGCGGATGGACGAGACGGACAAACGGCTGGCGGCTCAGGTGGAGACTTTGACGACGCGTCTCGAGCTCATGCAGCGCGTGGCCGCCGAGCGCCTGCAGGCGGTGGACGCGATTCTCGGCAGCCTCGATTCGCAGAAAAGCATCGTCGATGCCAGCGTGAAGAGCCTCCAGTTGGTGACGTTCGGGAAGAACGAGGGCTAATCGGGAATGACCGCCCTTTTTGATCAAGTCGCCGCCATTGATGAGCGCCTCCTCGACATTCCGTTTGGCTCTGAGCCCGAAGCGCTGGCGTTGATTGCTGTGCGCGGCCAACTGATCGCTACACTCGAGAGTTCGCCGGTCCCGGCGGAGTGCGCCTCCGCTCTGTTCGCCCTGCAGGCGTCGACGGCCGCTCTCGAACAGCGGTACTCCCATTTTCGGCGGCGCCTCTCCACGGAAGTTGGTGAGTCGGGCGCCCACCGGCAGTTCCTCGAGACGCTCGCGGACTCTCTAGAGCCGCCCGCCCAGTATGGTCGAATCCTCGCATAGTAGTACCTGCACAGAATAGTACCAAACTACCCCTCCGCCAAAACTCGTTCACAACCTATTCGAGAAAACCGAAGATTCCCCGCAACTCATTCCACCAGTGAGTCTTAGGCCATTGCCGCGGCCCCCGCAAAACGAACCCATAGTTCGGAATCGAGCCTTTGATTGCTACATTCGGGGCGTGATGAAACACGACCACACCACACCAGCGCAGCCGCTCAATCTGCCCATGGCTCAATCGGGGGCGCCGTCCCCCTCGTTCGTTAGCTCCTGGGGCGACATCCCTCCCGGAATCCTAGGGGAACGCCAGCCTTCCCCTCTCCAGATGGGTCCGCCCGCCACCTCGGCAACGGATCTGGCCTTGCAACTCCTAAATCACGCAGTCTTCAACCAGCCGCTGCCTGCCCCTTGCAACGCCCATCCACGGATGGGGGGCCTGTTCGGCGATCCGGAGCCCCGCGAATGGTATCCCCGCTCCGGCTGGGCGGCCGCACCCTCGGAGCGAGGCGCCAAGTATGCTGTCGTCTACTCCCGCGCATCGATCGCCCTGCAGGTCGCGATGCGCGAGTGGATACCCTCTCTTTACTTCGATGGCGTGGATCGTTTTGACGATCTCGATATGGCGCAAGGGATGATCGCTTGGCGCGCTTCCCGTCCTGCGGTCGGCGAACACGTTGACCGGCTTAGCTACGACATTCTCGATCCTGCGATGATGTCCCGCTGCTTCTTCTGGGTCGAGCGAAACATTCGGCCTCTCTTGAGCTCGCTGCTGCCCATCACCGATCAATTCGAATCCAGCCGGCGCAGCTTCTTCGACCCTCGACACACCAACCGGATCCTCCTGCGCCTGCGCCGGGCGCAGCGCGGCTTCCAGATGATTCTGAAAGTCGAAGAAGACATCATCACCCAACTGGTCAAGCTCGTTGCCTCCACGCCGAAACTCCAGACCAAGGCGAAGGGTCAACCTCGCGCCGTGGCCACCGAGGTCGAGCGGAGTGTCGAGCGGACGTTCGCCACCGTTGAAAGCCGCCTCCGCCGCATCATCCCCCATGGCGATGTGGAAACCGTGATGCGGATGCTGGTCATCGTGCTTACGAAGTCCTTAGAGCAGTCGCAGACCGATGCCGCCGACCGGGCGGCTTGACACTCCCATGCCTGATCTGCGATACCAGAGGGTCTTTCCCAGGAGGTCTTGCCATGATGAATGCCGCCGAATTTGCCAATATCGCCAAGGCGGAAAACGCCTTCTGGTGGTACCGCGGCATGCGGCAGATCATGTTCGGCCTGCTTGATCAAACCGCCCGCGACCGGCAGTTTCGCCGGGTCGCCGAGATCGGCGCCGGTACGGGCCATTTCGCTCTGGCGCTGCAGGAGCGCTACGGTTGGCCGATGTTCCCGCTCGACCTCGGCTGGGAAGGCCTGGAGTTTGGCAAGACGCTTGGCGTGGAGCGGATGGTCCAGGCCGATATGTGCCGGCTGCCCTACCGCGATCAGGCGTTTGACGCCGTGGTTTCGATGGACGTCATCGTCCACCTGCCCCGCGGTAAAGAGGACGAGCCGATGGCCGAGTTTGCCCGGGTATTGCCCTCCGGCGGATTCCTGGCCCTGCGAGTTTCGGCGCTCGACATCCTGCGCAGTCACCATTCGGCTTTCGCGCACGAACGGCAGCGCTTCACCAAAAGCCGGCTGCTCGCCCTGGCTGAACGCCACGGCTTTTGCGCGCTGCGCTGTTCCTACGCCAACTCGCTACTGATGCCTGTCGCCCTGTTCAAGTTCCGGGTCGTCGAACCGCTGCTCGGCGGCGAACCTTCGAGCGGGGTGGAACCGGTCGCCCCTTGGCTCGACCGGATGCTCTACGCTCCGCTGGCCGCCGAAGCAAGCTTGCTCGCCAGCGGCGTTAACCTTCCGCTTGGCCAATCGCTGATTCTGCTGGCCGAGAAGCGGTAAACGCCCACTCGCGCCAAGTCCCATCGAGCGGGTAGAACAGGCCGAGCCGGATGGGACGATCCTCCATGGCCGCCAACAGTTCGCCATATCGCTGCAGCTGTTGCTCATAGTCCGCCATCGCCGTTCCTGTCTTATAGTCGATGATCCACCGCGTCCCGGCCTCATCGACGAATGTCCGGTCCAGGATGCCGCTCACCCGCTGTCCGCCCACCAGGCCCGTCAACGCCCACTCATGGCGCGCCTCGGCGTGCGGATGCAAGATCCAACGCCCGCGTTCGCTCGCTAGAGTCGCACGCAGCGCCGCGAGGCACTTCGCTACGCCATCTTCCGGTAAATGCGCCCGCAGAAAGGGTACGGCGTCCGTCAAGCGAGCCACCGGCCACGCGGCCAACCCTTCCCGCGCAATCCGCTGCAACATGCGATGCGCCAAGGTCCCGACGGCTCGCACCTCCCAGCTTCCGGTTTCCTCGCCGGCGTCCTCGACATCGTCGATCTCGTCCACCTTTGGCCAGGCCATTTCCGGTGGCGGCGCCGGGGTGACCCACGACGCGGGCAACCTTCGTAAAAGCTGTCGCGAAGGCCGGTCCTCTGTTTTTTCGACCGTTTGCAGCACCGGCGCCAAAGTCGCTTCCAGCAGATGCCCCAGGGTGCCCCGCTTCGGCTTTCCCTGCACGAACAGATACAGCCGCCGCTTCGCGCGCGTGCAGGCGACATAGAGCAACCGGGCCATTTCGTGGCTAGTGCGCGTCTTGTCGTGCTCGCGCAGATACTCATAGACCGGGTCCCGTTCGGCGCCCGTCTCGCGAATGCAGCCGAGCAGAAGTTCGCCCTCCGCCATCCGCCAGCGCAGCAGGCTGGGCTGATCGTTCCCGCTCGTCCGGTGCAACTCGGGCAGAATGACGACGTCGAACTCGAGCCCCTTGGCCTTGTGCATCGACAAGATTTGAATCCGCCCGTCGGCCAACGGGTCCGGCCGGGCGAATAAGCCCCGCAGTGCCGCGGTTAAGTCCGAAGCCGGGTCGAACGTATCGAGCAGTTCGAAGAAGGCCGCCGTATCCGCCCATTCCTCTTCCGTCGTTAGCGTGGCGGGTCCGCCCAGGGTTAGCCACAGATGCTCCACCTGACGCCGCAGGGGGCCGCGCTGCCGTTCGCGCCGCGCCGCCTCGAGCGCCGAGACGACGCGTTCCGGCAGTTCCCCGGCGGCCAACTGCACCAGGGTGGCCCCGGCCCACGGCGCCCGGCAAACCGCCAAGAACGCCGTCCGGTCTTCCGGGTGCAGAAGCGCCCGCGTTAAGGCTTCCAGATCCCGCACCGCGCTCCGCTCGCCGAGTTGGTCCAGTTCCACCGCTTGGAACCGGATGCCCCGGCGCTGCAACTCCGCCATCACCGGCGAGGCGTGACTTTTATTCCGCACGAGAATAGCGATCGTCTGTTCCGGATGCGCTTCGACTACATTGGCGATCTCCGGCGCCCCGCCCCATTGCGGTTCGACGCGGCATTCCGGATACTCCCGCGTCGCCTCGCTGGCGGCATAGGGCACCGCCCCGGTCTCCATCTCGACTTCGGGCGCCAGCACCGACGGAAACACCGCGTTGAACCAGCCGATCAGCTCGCGATCCGAGCGGAAGTTCCGGTTCAGTTGGACGAACTCCAATGGCAGATGGCCCAACCCTTCGGCGGCCGCCCGCAGGAACAAGCCCACGTCAGCCTCGCGGAATCCGTAGATGGACTGCATTGGGTCGCCCACCAGAAATAGCGTCCGGCCATCGCCCGGGACCCACTCCGCCGTCAGCCGCCGCAGGATTTCGTACTGCGATGCCGACGTATCCTGGAACTCGTCCACCAGCAGGTGTTCGATCTTGTAGTAAAGCGCCTCGGCCAGGGGGGTGGGCGCTTCCGGCGAACCGAGCGCCTGGATGGCGGCCAGCGGCACTTCGGCGTAGTCGGTCTCCCGCCGCTCCTGAAACAGCAGCTTCAATTCGGCGGCCGCCAACTTCATCACGTCCAGGATGGATGCGATGACCTCCCATTGGGCATCGGTCAAGGCGGCGGGCGGCAGCGGCTTGGCGATCAACTCCTCGAACTCTTCCGAGGGGCCGAACGCCTTGGCCCACTTCCGGCTGACGGTGCCGGACTTGGTGAGCGCCGCGGCTTGGATCGCCGCCCAGTCGCCCGTCACTCCGCTGGGCGCTTTGGCTGCCAGCTTGGCTGCATGCCGGTCAGCTAGAACGCGGAGCGCCCGTTCCACACTGTCCCGGTCCACGTGCAGGTGCCGCAACCATTGGTCCCGCTTCGCCAGCATCTCGGCCAGCTTTTCGGCCACGCGGCTGAATTGATTGTCGAGGTGCGACAGGAGCCGCGCCACGGCGGGATCTCCCCGTTCGACGGCGCGCACGGCCGCCAAGGCTGCCGAATAATGCAGGCTATTGGTATCCTCGGCAATTTGCGGGGGCGCCCCCAACCGGCTCAGCCACGGCATCTGCTCCGTCAAGGAGCGGCAGAAGCTGTCGAAGGTTTGGATCCGCAGCCGCGCCGGATTGTCCATGAGATCCCAGCCCCGGCGGTTCACCGCTTCGGCTAGCGCCCAGGTCTGGCGCTTGTGGGTCTCCTCGGGCTCCGGGCTCTGCGCCATTTCGAGGGCATGCACCAGACGAGCCCGCATCTCGCCAGCAGCCTTTTTCGTAAAGGTAATCGCGACGACGGCCTCGGGATGCTCCACGCGAGCCAGCAAGGCCAGAAACCGCTGGGTCAACAGCTCCGTCTTGCCCGATCCCGCTGGGGCCTGCACTAGAAATGAGCCTTCCGGGTCCAGCACCCGGCGGCGGACGGCATCAGGCACTCGTCACCTCGGCCACGCGGCACAACGTCTGCAGGTGGCAGAATTCGCACGGTCTCCCGCCATCCTTCGGGTCCACCGTGGCCCGGCCCTCGCGCAGCTCCTGCGCCAGATTGCTAATCACCTCGCGCCAATCTTCCACCGGTACGGGTGCCGCCACCCATTGGCAATCGCCGCGCCGCACCTGGGCAAAGGCCACGGCAGCTGGCGTGGGCTCGGCGGTTACCGCGTAGATGGGCAACTGCGGCTCATCGGGACGTTCGCCGTCCCAGCTCTTCTTGGAGACAAGGCCCGTTTTGTAGTCGACGATTACGGTGCTGCCGTCCGCCATCCGGTCGATGCGGTCGGCTCGCGTGGCAAAGCGCAGGCCCGCGAAGTGAGGGGTGAGCTGCGTTTCCAAGTGGGCCACGCGAAACGGCTCGCGCGCCGCTTCCACCGCCAGCCACTCCTGCAGCAGGAGCAACAGCCGGTCGCGCTCTAAATCGCGCATCGCCCCGGTTAATCCCTCCACTGCCTCATCCACGGCCAACTCCAACCACTCGGTCCAGTCGGCGGAGACCAGGGTGGCGTGGTCCTGGCATTCGCGCCAAAACCGTTCGAGCGCCCGATGCAGCATGGTCCCCCGGTCCCGCAGATCGATGCCCTCTTCGGGTTGCTCCAGGGGCTCCGCCCGCAGCTGTGTCCGGGCGAAGGCCTGGAAGGGGCACTGCGCCTGCCACTTGATGGCTTGGGTTCCGGCTCGGACGGCCACGCCCTCCGGCAGCGCCGGTCCTTGCGCGTCTTCAAACGTCTCGCACTCCGCCGCGGCGCGGATGGCGGCGGCCCACGTCGGATAGGTCTTCAACTCCTGGGAGAACGCTGGCAGATGCCGGATCAGCCGGCTGGGGCGCAGCTCCATCTCCTCTTCCCGCCGCGCATAGCTGAAGACCACCTGCGGCGCCGTCTGCTGCAACCGGACCAAAATCTTCCGGCTGAACTCCAACTCTCGCTCCGCCGAAGAGTGCGGCAGCCCGCGTTCCCGCTGCACCCGGTAGGGCAAAAACGGATTCGGCCGCGCCGCGGCGGGCCACGCCCGGTCGTCCACCCCTTGTACCCAGAGGGCGTCGAACTGCGCGCCGGCCGCTTGCAGGGCTTCGAGGATCTGCACCGGCAGCATGGCGGACTCCGGCTGGAACACCTCTTCTTCGAGCAGCCGCTGCAACAGATGCAGCGCGGCGCTCGCTCCCAGTCTGCCCGTTAACGGGTCGAGATCGGAGAACGCGCCCAGCACTTTCTGCCATCGCCGTTCGGTCTGCCGTTCCTCGCTCGTCAGCGTGCGCTCGCCGGGCCATCCGGCGCCGCCCAAGAGCTTGAGGAACGTCGCGGCCCAGGCCGAAGGCGCCTGCGCTCCTTCCGGCGCGCGCAGTTCCTGGAACGCGTCCGCCAACCGCGGGCAGTCTTCGCTCTGCAGTTCCGCGATGGCCACGCGCAGCCGCTTCTGCCGGCGCAGCTGCCCATCGAGCCGCGCGCGCATCCGATACTCGGCCTCGCCGCCCAGTAGAAACGGCGAGAGCAGCAACTGCCCTGCTTCCGTGAGCGAAAGGGGGCCTAGCGAGAGCCTCAGCAACCGCAGCGCCGCGGCCACCAGCGGATAATCCGTCAACGGTTTCCCGAGCGATACGTTCGCCAGGGCGCCGCCCAGCGTCTCCCGGAAGATGGCGTCGACCATCGACTGCCGGGCGGCGAGATCCTGCACGACGACGCCGACCGAGGTGGCGCCCCGCTCCTCAATCGCTTGGCGCGCCCAGGCGGCCGCGGCCCGCAGCTCCGCGGCGGCATCGGGATAGGCACCTACCGCCGCATCCCCGGTAACGCCCGCCGGACCATCAGCGGTAAAGTACGGCCGGTCCCTCCGCTCGAGCAGGGCCTGTTGCTGCGGCGTCAGTTCGTCAAAGCCCGTGAGCCACAACTCGGCGGCCACCGGGTCCACCGTATCGGCGAGGGTTGCCGGCGATAGCCATCCGCGCTGCGTGCACTGCCGTTCAAAGGTCCGTGCCCATCCGGCAAAGGCCGCCGCGTCTTCGGTATCCCGGAAGGCCGGGTGGTCCAGCGGTACCCGCCAGGCGCACAAGAGCGCGTAGGCCTGCGACGCCATCTTCGCCGTAGCCGGGCGGTCGAGCAGCACCTCGTCGGGAATGATTTGCTCCCAGAGGTAGCGTTCAGCAAAATCGCTCAGCAGCAATCGCGGAGAGAAGGTGTCGTCGTGGGCCTGCAGCAGCCAGTCGTCCCAGCTCACAATCGCTGGCGTCGGCCATGCCCGCTGGCCTGCCGCCTGCTGCGCGGCGTCAAAATCCGCGCGCCACTTCCGCCGCAGCCGCCGGTTCGCGGTCACCAAGGTGGCGCCCAACGCCAGCGCCGATAAAACTCGTTCTCTCATCGCGGGGACTCTCCATTGTAAACTGGGGCCCATGCGCACACTCCTCCTGGCCCTTGTGGCCACCGCGGTAGCGAGCCTGGCTCAGACGCCCGCTCCCTCTCCCTCCCTGAAGAAAGAAGCCACTTGCTACGAGTTGCGGACATATGTCGCCGCGCCGGGTAAGATGGAGGACCTCCACAACCGGTTCCGCAACCACACGATGAAGTTGTTCGCCAAGCACGGTATCAACGTGATCGGCTTCTGGGGCCCCACCGATAAGGAGAAAGGCGCCGACAACACCCTCGTCTACGTCCTGAAGTACCCGAGCCGCGAAGCGCGGGAGAAGGCCTGGAAGGCGTTCGGTGCTGACCCGGAGTGGGTGGCCGCCCGCAAGGCGAGCGAAGTGAACGGGAAACTGACGGATAAGGTTGAGTCCGTCATGATGGGCGAAGTGAATTACTTTACAGCCAAATAGGTCATGCCTGAATTTCGCGCTCTTCTCCTCTCTGAAGCTGGCGGCAAACTGGCCTGGCTCCAAACGGACGAACTCCCGCCCGGCGAAGTCCTGGTTCAGGTCAGCCACTCCAGCCTGAATTACAAAGACGCATTGGCTATCGCTGGCCGGCCGGGGGTCGTACGCAAGTTCCCGATGATCGCGGGCATTGATTTGGCCGGTGTCGTTGTGGAGTCGAGCGCGACGGATCTTCCCGCCGGTACCGAGGTCGCCGTCACCGGCTGCGGCCTCGGCGAAAGGCACTGGGGCGGCTACGCGGGATACGCCCGGGTGCAAGCGGAATGGTGTGTTCCCATCCCGGCACCGTTTACCGCTCGCCAGGCGATGGCGATTGGGACCGCCGGATTTACGGCCATGCAGTGCGTCGACGCCCTGGAGCGCCACGGGGCGCGGCCGGACGGCCCGGAGATCGTGGTCACCGGCGCAGCCGGGGGAGTCGGCAGCCTGGCGATCGCGTTGCTCGCCGCGCGCGGCTTCCGCGTGACGGCATCCACCGGGCGCCCGGCCTTGGGCGACTATCTCCGCGGTCTCGGCGCGACCGAGATCATTGAACGGCAGGTGCTGAGCGCTGAGTCGGCCAAGCCGCTCGAGAAGGAGCACTGGGGCGGGGCGGTCGATACAGTAGGAGGGGCTACGCTGGCGGGCATCATTCGGCAACTGCGCGCCAGTGCCTCCGTTGCGGCTTGCGGCCTGGCTGGCGGGACCGACCTCTCCACGACGGTGCTGCCGTTTATCCTACGCGGCGTTAACTTACTCGGCATCAACTCGGTTGAAGTGCCGAACGGGGAGCGGCGCCGAATCTGGCGGCGCTTGGCCGAAACAATGCCGATTGATAAGCTCGACAGATTGACCGCTGAGATTGCTCTCGAGCGGGTCCCTCTTTACGCGCCGGCGATCCTGGAAGGCGATGTGCAGGGACGAATCGTGATTGTCATTTGATTTTCACTTCTTGTTCATCCTTGCGTTACCTGCAGTTGATATCGCTAGGAGGCATGAAAAAATCATTACTTTTGCTGGCTCTGGCCAGCGTTGCGTTCGCGCAGGAATTTACGGTTAACAAGGTAGGCGGCTATTCCACCAACCTCTTCAACCAGGCGGGCGCGGAGATTGCCGCGTACGACGCCGGAACCAAGCGCCTTTTCTTTGTCAACGCGCAGGCCAATGTCATTGAGGGGCTCGACGTCTCGACCCCCAGCCGCCCTCGTCCGCTGTTCCGTCTCTTTATCTCGTCGCTCTATGGCGCCGCCGTCAATAGCGTTGCGGTCGGTAATGGGGTAATCGCCGCGGCGGTCGAAGCCAATCCCAAAACGGATCCCGGCTCGGTGGTTTTCTATGATCTCAACGGCAACTTCTTGAGCGCGGTGAAGGTCGGCGCCCTGCCGGACATGCTGATCTTCACTCCGGATGGCAAGAAGTTACTCGTGGCCAACGAAGGCGAACCCAACGCCGATTACTCGGTTGACCCTGAAGGCAGCGTCTCCATTATCGATATCAGCAAGGGCATTGCCAACGTGACACAGGCCGACGTTCGCACCGCCGATTTCAAGGCCTTCAATGGCACGACGCTCGATCCCAGTGTGCGCATTTATGGGCCCCGCGCCACCGTGGCACAGGACGTCGAACCGGAATACATCGCGATCTCTCCCGATTCGAAGACCGCGTGGGTGACGCTGCAGGAAGCGAACGCCATCGGCGTCGTTGATATTGACCAGGCCCGCATTACGCGCATCGTCGGACTCGGCTTCAAGGACCACAGCCTTGCCGGCAACGGCCTCGACGCCAGCGACCGCGACAATCGGATCAACATCGCCAACTGGCCGGTGTTCGGCATGTATCAGCCGGACGCCATTGCCGCTTTCCAAGCCAAGGGCAAGACCTGGCTCATCACCGCCAATGAAGGCGATGCCCGCGAATACACCACCTTCGCCGAGGAAGCCCGCGTCAGCACGCTCCGCCTTGACCCGACCAAGTTCCCCACCGCTTCCACCCTCCAGCAGGCCGGCAACCTGGGACGCCTGACGGTTACCCGCTCCACCGGCGACACCGACGGCGACGGCGACTTTGATGCCCTCTACGTTCTCGGTGGCCGCAGCTTCTCCATTTGGGACACCACCGGCAAGCTTGTCTTCGATAGCGGCGACCAGTTCGAACAGATCACGTCTCGCCTGTTCCCCGACTACTTCAACGCCAGCAACGCCAACAACACCCGCGACGACCGCAGCGATAACAAGGGTCCGGAGCCGGAAGGCGTGACGGTTACCGAGTTGAATGGCCGTCTGTATGCCTTCATCGGTCTCGAGCGCATCGGCGGCGTGATGGTATACGACATCACCGACCCCGAAAAGCCGGTCTACGTCGCCTATACCAACTCGCGCGACTTCAAGGGCAACCCGGAAGCTGGCACGGCGGGTGACCTCGGACCCGAAGGCGTACTCGCTCTCACCGCCGCGCAGAGCCCGAACGGCAAGCCGCTCCTGATCACCTCGAACGAGACCAGCGGTTCGATTGCGCTCTACGAGATGAACGTTCCTGCCCCGGCCGTGACCGTCGCCGCGAAGATTGTGGCCCAGGGTCGCGACTCCTTCGCCCGCGAGATGGGTCTCGACGGCAGCACGTCCACGGGCGTGGCTCCGCTGACGTACCAGTGGCGCTCCACTGGCCCGACGGCGGCTCTGTTCCCCGCCGCTGCCAACACCCCGAAAGTCACGGTGCAGTTCGGCCAGGGCCAAGGCGCTTACACCTTCGAACTCACCGTCACCGATGCCACCGGCGCGAAGAGTTCGTCGACGGTTTCGATCAACTATTTCGGGCGGTAGCGGCGGCTTTCGCCACATCCACACGACTTAACAAAACGAAGCCAATCACAAAGAAGACCACCAGGGAGAGAATTGCCGTTCGATAGCTCCCGGTGCTCTGCAGAGCCAGCGCGAAGATAAGGGGACCGAGCCAACTGGTCCCCTTATCGCTGATCTCATACACGCTGAAGTACTCGGCCTCTTTGCCGACGGGGATCATCAGCGAGAACAACGAACGGCTCAACGCCTGCGTGCCGCCCATCACCATGCCGACGATGAACGACATGATGAAGAACTCCTCGTGCGTCTTCACAGCGACGTAGATGTATCCCAACGTCATGGCCCAGATGACGAGAGCGAGCATGATCGTCTTCTGTGCGCCGATCTTCGAGGCGATGAAGCCGAACAGCATGGCGCCGAAGAAGGCCACGAACTGCACCATGAGAATTGCCATGGTCAGTTTCGACATCGGCATTTTGAGTTCGTCACTGCCGAACTGGCCGGCCAGCGCGATCACCGTCTGAATGGCATCGTTGTAGATGAGGTAGCCAACCAGGTAGATCATCGTCTGCGGATAGTGCCGCAGTTCTTTCACTGTGTGAAGAAACTGCCGGAACCCCACGGAGATGATACTTTCGCCGGGCGGCAACGCCTGCGGGGTTCCGCGGTTTTTTAGCCCCGCCAGCGGGATCAACGTGAACCCGGCCCACCAGATACCGGCCGAGCAAAGACTGACCCGCACCGCGAACCCCTCGCTAAACCCCAGCGCCTCCGCGTTCGAAAAGAAGAGCAGGTTTAAGAGCAGCAACAAGCCGCCGCCGAGATAACCAAAGCCCCACCCGCGGGAACTGACGGCGTCCCGCTCCTCCGGGGTCGAAAGCTCCGATAGGAACGAGTTCGACACCACGTTCGCCGCGCCGAAGGCGATATTGGCAAAGATAAACAGGCCGCCGCCCAGCAGATACAAATCCCCTTGCACGAAGAACATCGCCATAGTGGCGATGGCGCCCAAGTACGCGAATACGGCTAGGAACTCGCGCTTGTTCCGCTTGTAGTCCGCCAGGGCGCCTACCAGCGGCAGCACGACCACTTGGCCGATTACGGAGAGCGAAACGCAGTATCCCCAAAACGCCCGCGGATCGATATTCAATCCGAACGGATGCACCATGCCGTCGGTGCCCGCGGCGTTCTTGGCGATCGAGGTCAGGTAGGGCCCGAGGAAAAGCGTCAGGACCGTGGAGGCGAAGGCCGAGTTCGCCCAGTCGTAGAAGTACCAGGCGCGTTGTTCCTTCTTCCGCGCTATTTCCGCAAGTGTTGCCTGAGAAAGGTCCATGCAATGTCTCCCCGCCATTCGTGGCCACCGTCAAATTCCTGATAATCGAGCGTGGGGTGATAGACCCGCGCCTCCGCCAACGTCCGGCGCACGCTTTCGATGGGCGCCGCCGGATCCTTCACCCCGGTCTGAATCTGCAAGGGCCGTGGCGCGATGAGCGCCACCTGCTGCGGCGAGGTGAGGTCGATCGGCCGGCCGCCCATCACCGTTTCCCGGACGAGCGGGGCTTCGCGAAAACATCCCGACGCCACCACCGCCGTGATGCGCGGGTCGAGCGCGGCGATGTACAGCGAGTAGTAGCCGCCGAAGGAGAGGCCGATCATCGCCACCCGGCTCGCGTCCACCTCCGGGCGCGTCAGCACCGCGTCGAGCGACCGGATGACTTTCATCGACTCGACGGCCATCAGGCTGGTGCCGGCGTTCCGCAGCTTCAGATCCAATTCTGCGCGCACTTCGGCCGGGATCGGCGTGCCCGTGTCCCGGTCCCGGTACGGGTACATAACGAACTGCGGAGCCCAGACGACGTAGCCTTCCCGAACGGCTCCGCGGATCTGGTCGTGATAGTTGGCGCCGCCCTTGAACAGCGCCATTTCCGGGAACCCGCCACCGCCGTGCAACGAGACCACCAGCGGCACCGGTCCCTGCCGGTTCTTCGGCACGAGATACAGGCCATACGTCTCTAACCCCGCCGCCACCGTCACCCAGCAGCGCGAATAGGTGGCGATGGCATCCTCGCCCATGGCCTCACATCGCATGGCGGGCTTCTCCGTGAAACCCGCGGGTGGGAAGCCGATCCGGGTCCGGAACTGTTGTCGCAGCGTCTCGGCCGCTGGCAACCGCTTCACGTAGTCTTCAAGCTGGCGGTGGCCCTGTTCGCGGAATGGCCGCGACTTCTGGACGTCCTCTTCAAACAACGGAACCTGCGCCCAGAGGGCAGCGGGAAACAAGAGTACCGCGAGGCGAACCATATGGATTAGAGTAAACGATACCGCCATGCTGAAACTCTGCTTTTCTCTTGCGTTCTTACTCTTGCCGGCCCTGGCGCAACCCGTCGACGAGTCCCGCCGCCTTTCGATGACCAACCGGACCAAGGCGGAGGTGATTCCGAAAGCGCTGCTGGGGAAATCCTTCATGCCGGGCGGCACCCTGGCCACTTACAAGAAAGGAACCAAGGAGTATCGCGTCTTCGTGGCGAAGTTGAAGGACCCCACGACGGCGGCGATTCTCCTGCTCGACTGGAAGAAGGCCCTGCAGGGCGCGAAGCTGGTTCCCAGCTTTGGCGGGTATTTCGGAATGGACGGCGGCCAGCCGGTCTTCGTCTTCACCAAGGGGCAATGGATGGCAGGCACGGTAGGCCTGACCGAGAAAGAGGCCGACGCCGAAGCTCGCGTGCTGGCCACACGGCTGAACTAAGTGAGTCCGGCGGGCCACCCGGACTCCGCGGCGATGGCATCGAATATGCGGCTGACGAGCGGCGCGCCGTTATCGGAGTTGGTCATTACAGCAGCGCCGTGCGAGCCGTCTCGCGCGGCCCAAAGCCGGCAGCGGTAGCCCGCGTTCGAACCGCCGTGGCCGAACCAGCCGGGCCGGGTCTCGAAGCCGAGACCATAGGAGCCGATGTGCGGGGTCACCATCCACTCCGCGGCAGCCTTATCGATGACTTTATTCGACTTGCCGGCCAGCGCGTTCTGCACCTCGATGGCGAATTTCGCCAAGTCTATCGGCGTCGTCCACAGCCCGGCTGCCGCCATCTCCGGATAGGTGTGCCATCCGCCCGTATAGCTCCGGCCGTTCTCATGAAATCCCACCGCCGCCCGGGCGGCTAGCTCCGCCGGCAGCGGCTGCTCGAACGTGCTGGTGTAGAGCGAGAGGCGCTGGAGAACGATACGCCGCATCAGTTCCGGAAACGCCTTGCCGAAGCGGTCTTCGAGCAGAACCTGGAGCACGGTGTAGCCGCCTCCGGAGTAGCGGAACTTGGTGGCGGGTTGTTGGTCCACGCGGACCGGCAGGGTGCGGGCGGGCAGCTTGCCGTCCAAAATCTCGAGCACGCTGGGCACGTCGTCATCTTCGTCGTAGCCGGGAAAGCCGTGCACCGTAAGCCCCGCCGTGTGGCTGAGGATGCCGCGCAGCGTGACTTTGGCCGACGCCGTGAATTCGTTGTCCGGCACCTGCCAGCTTTTCAGCTTTCCGTTCACGTCCTCGTCGAGCGTGAAGTTGCCGTACTGCGCCATGTGGAGCGCGGCCATGGCGGCGAGGGGCTTGGAGACGGAAGCAGCCTGGAACAGAGTGCCGGTTGTCGTGGCCACGCCGTAGGCGCGAGCCCATTCGATATGCGCGTCTCGGAAGACGGCGATGCTGACCGCCGGGACGCGTTCGCCAGCCATGGACGTGACGGGTAGCCAGCGCTGCTCAATCCGGCGGATGCGGTCTTCAAGCGGCCCCGCATAGAGGCTGGCGCCCGCACCGAGAAGCAGAAAGGACCGGCGGCGCACCCGGCCTTAGCCTCCGATGATCACGGTCGATTCGCCCTTGGCGATCTTGTTCGGCCCGCCGATTGCTTCGAGTACCGTATCGCCCATCCGGCAGGCCGGAAGCTTGTCGATTAGAACCGTCGCGGAACCGTCGATGACCACGCCGGGGCCATGGGGAGGCACTGGAAGGGGCGTAACGCACATGTGAATGTCCGCGCCCGCTGCTGCGCTCGTGATCGTGCTGCTCATCTGGGCCAACATCGCCGCCTTGGTAGCCTCTTCGGCCACCTTAAGGCCTGGCATCGCAGGCGTACCCGAAGCGGCCTGGGTTGCAGCCTTGGCGATCTCGATCGTCGTGTGAGCAATCTTTTGCGCGGCTTGCACCGCCGCCGCGGCAGCCAGCGGCATCCCGCGCCAAGCTGGCAGAAAACCAATCAAGCACGTCGATGATCCCGGCCCCGGCGACAGCATAGGCGGAAGAGGATGAGATACGTTATCCATGATTCGAGCAGCTGGACCTTTGGGCATGACGATTCTCCTTAAATGCTAACGCGAAATCTCTACGGTTGATTTCCAGCGCCGGGGTATTTATGGTTCCCCTTCACTTCGTTATACGCGGCCAACTTAATCTTCTCGGCACTCCCCGCATTCAGTCTGGCAGTCAACGGGAAAAAGGCGACCACGGTGGGCTTGGCGGGCACCATATCGGGCGGCAAGTCTGACTCCCAATCGTCCTTGAACCCGGTGAGATTTTGCCCGCCGCTGCCGGCTTGCAGACCCTGGCTCGACGCCCGGTCCTTGATCTTCTTCAGCCGCATGGCGGTCTCGCGGCCCTCGTCCACCTTCTCCTTCGCCGCGGCCATCGCATCCTTGGCCTTCTTCACGACGTCTCCGAGGGGTCCGCTCACCTTCCCATAGGTATTGTCCATGATTAGGTCCCAGACCGGGAAGAAGGTGTTGCGGAAGTTCAGGGCCAGAAGCCAGGGGAACATGCCGAGGTAGACTTCCATGGCGATGGCATTTTCTTTGACCGCCTGCTGACGGGCCCCTTCGAGCTTGTCGACGAGTTCGCCCATGGTCAGTTGCAGGGCGACATTCATGTGCCGCAAGACCTCATCGTTCAGCTCGTCCTGCCCGGCTTCGAGTAGGGCCGCCCCCGGGGCCACCGACTTGCCCTGGACGTTAACGGCGAACTCCTTGGCGCGCTGCAGAAACCCGATGTTTTCCATCACCAGCGCCACCAGCTTATCCAGCATCCGCGCCCGCGCGGCCCGGTACATCGCCGCTTCCTGAATCGGCTCAACGGCCGGCCGCTCCATCAGCTTGAGATAGACTTCGCGTAGAAATTCGTTGTTCATCAGCGTCACTTCGCTGATCACGCGTTCAATAAAGCCAGGCATGCTCGACATGCCTAGCGCGCCCTTGAACCCATTGACGATCGTGGCGGTCACCTCTTTGGGCGGCGCAGGTTCAATCTGCAGGGACTGGTCGAGGTACGCGGCGCCCGGCGGCGGCTCCCCCGGCGTTGCCGCGCTGAGAAAATCCGTTACCTCATCCACAGTGTTCTCCACCGTGGCTCGCGCCTCGTCGAACTTCTTCTTGGCTTCGTCCAGGAAACCGATGCCGCTGCCGTCCGGCGCATCCCCCATGGGCGGCACCGGCGGCGACTCCGGCTTCGGGTACCACAGGTAGAATACTGGGCTGTGCTGTTCGAGAATGGCCTTCACGCTGTACTGCCGCACGGCCTTTTCAATCACCGGCTCTAGATCCTTGGCCAGCCGGACGTAGAAGCCCAGATACACATCCATCGGCTTGAAGGCCAAGCCTTGAATGAAGTTGAAGATGTCCTTTACCGCCGGCGGAATCCCGGGAATCATCGAGATCGAATTGCTCAATCCGCCCATGAGCCCGCCCGCCGGATCGTTGGCCGGAGGCGCCAGCAGCTTCTCCAGAAAGGCCCGGTAGTTCGCCCGCGCCTGGTGGAGATCGATGCCGGCTTTGTGCACGTTCTTGTAAGTAATCACCGCCGCGTTCACCGGTGTTACAGCCGACTTGACGGCCTCACCGAACGCATTGACGTCGGCGGCTTTCGGCGCGGCGGTGCCGCCGCCTCCGCCGATGAGATCGGCGCCCATCGCCATCAATTCCCCGGCGCCGCCCTTTGTCTTTTCAAGATCCGCCATCACCGACTGCGTGGCCGACATAAAGCTCGAAAGCAGCAACGCTTCCCGTTCGAGCGCGGCGCGGAACATGATGCCGTGCGACTTAGCCGCAGGGCCAAACTCCAGGTTGGTATCGTCCTTCAGGGAAGGGTGATCAAAATTGAGCGAGGTATCCGGATGGGCGTAGCCCATATGGATGAACTCGATCGGCGCGCCGCCATCGCGCGGGCGAACCTCGTTCGGCGACTGAAATCCGGGGGCCTCCTCGGCGGTCTCTCCCACCGTTTCGCCCTTGGTGAACTTCATCTCCGCCGGGCCGCCGGGCGCCCCAGGCACCGCGCCGCCGAGCGCGGTGCTAGCGGCATCAAGGCCAGAACTGACTGCGTCTAACATGTTGCCGTCTCCAAAAACTGGTTAAGGGTGCAGGGATTGCAGCTTGCTGCGGGTGGCGTCGTCGATCTCGCCGGTCTTCGGCAAGCCGTGCGCGCCTTGAAATTGCGAGAGGGCGACCTTCGTCGCGTCGTCCACTTCGTCACCGTCGCCGCAGTAGAAGCCAAGATTACTCAGCCGCTGCCGTACTCCGGAAATCGTGTCGATCGGGTTGAGGTGACCCAGCGAGATGGGAATCTCTTCTCCCGTGTTCGTCAAGATCAGCTTACCGCCGGGGCAGTTCGGACGGATGAACGCTTCGAGGAAGCCATCTCCGTCCGTGGTGCCTTCAATGGTTTTGTCGTCGAGGATCAGGGTGTAGGGCTCGTTCTTCCGGGGCTCCCCGAGCATCATCAACTGCATCCGGATTTTCGCAGGCACGCCTTTCCGTTCAAACTTGTGGGTGGTGTCCGTGCCCTTGCTGACATTCTTCAAGCGCAGTTCGGGAATGAACACTTCGTCGCCAGGGTTGAGAATATTCGGGGTCTTGCGCAGGGCTTTGAGTTCGGCGTTCTGCGGATGGTTCCATAACGTTTCCCAGAAGTGGCCATTGTCGTGGGCGAGGCTCGGGATGCTGTCGCCGCGGTTGACTGTGTGCATGGGCATGGGCTACTTCTCCTTCCAGGCGTCTTGGTCCAGGTTGGGGAACGTAACGGTACAGTTGCCGGGATCGATTCCATCCACCCGGTATTTGCCCTTCTCGTTCGTGGTCCCTTCCGCCACGGTGCCATCCGGCAGCGTGATGCGAACCGTTTCGTTCGGGACATCCGCGCCGGACTCATCCACCAGGTGGACCTCCACCCAGTTCTTCTTCTCTTTGTTCTCTTCAGACTCGGGTTTGTGCTTCTGCGCGGAGTCCACCGGCGGAGCTTGTGAACTGGCGGCGGCCAAGGCAGCGGCCGCGCCGCCACCGCCGGACATTACCTTGGGCAGCGCCGTGGTTCCCGGTTCGAGCGGAGCCGTGGGCGCCTGCGGAGCCGTCGGCGAGAGGGCCGATACCGCGGAGGCGCTCATGGCCGCGCCGCCGGAATTGATCAGCACCATGGTTCCCTTGATGGAAACGCCACTTGGGTCCACGGTCACGAAATTGCCGCCGCATTTCAGGGTCACCCCGGCCGGACTGGTAATTTCGATGGCGCCCGAGCCGTCGATCTTGATTGTCCCCGACGCCTTGATATGAGTATTGCCGCCCGATTGATACAGCGAGTCCGAGCCCACTTTCAGTGTATGGCCACCCGAGATGTCGGTAGCCGACTTGCCCTTGATCTTCAAACTGTAGTCGGCGCCTATTTCGGTGGAGCTGTTCACCCCGATCTTGGAGTCGAAGTTCGTGTCGTAGGCGATCTTAACGTCGCCGACCACCTTCTCATGGAAGTCGTGACCGATGTTGGACTTGTAGTCGTTCTTAGTGCGGAAGTCGACGTCCTTCTCTCCGTTGAGAAAGATCATCTCCTCGCCTTTCTTATCTTCAAACCGCAACTCGTTCAAGTTATCGCTGCCGGCTTGGGGCGAACTCCGCGTCTTGATGCCCGACATCGTCTTGTTGTCCGGCAGCAGGTGAGGCGGCATGCAGTCGGCGTTGTAGACCGAGCCCACGATGATCGGCCGGTCCGGGTCGCCCTCTTCAAACGCGACCACCACTTCCATGCCAATCCGAGGGATGAAGACGGTCCCGAAGTTCTTCCCGGCCCACAAGGTGGCCACCCGAACCCAACACGAACTGCTTCCGTCGTACTTTCCTTGCCGGTCCCAATGGAACTGCACCTTCACCCGCCCGTATTTGTCGGTGAAGACCTCTTCGCCGCTCGGACCGGTGACCACGGCCGTCTGGGTGCCATGAATCACGGGTTTCGGGGTCAACTGCAGCGGCCGGTACGGCAGCGCCGACGGGATGCAGCGGAAACTCACCTCCTCGAAGTGTTCCTCCGCGCCGTCTCCTCCCGACACGTAATCGCTGCCCTGACTGAAGTTCAGGTCCGCTTCCGTCACCACGTAGTCGCCATCGTCACTGAAGTGCTGGGCCAGTTTGAACTTATGCCCCGCCGTAATGCCGCCGAAGTTTGTGCGCGCCTGCAGCACCAGCCCCGGCAACGCCTCCTGCTGCATGCGAATACCAACGGTGCGGGCATTATCCTGGAAGATCTTCTGGATCTCGCTCGCCTGTTCTCCGCCACCCGGCGAAATGCCGTCGTACCGCTGTGCGTAGGCCCCCGGATAGTCGAAGATTTCGAGCTTATCGTTGGCGACATTCAACTTGTGGGAAACGCCACCTACGCTCACGGTCTCGATGATCGTATCTTCCGTCTCCAGGTGTTTATGCGGCAGCTCAAAGCAATGGTCCCAAAGGGTCACCTTGCCGCTGCGCAGCTCCTGGACCTTTTCCCAGTAGAGGATCCGTTCGTGAACGTCGGTCCCACCGGTGACTTCGTCGTAGGTCAACTCGTTCATGTGGGGCATGTCGACGTGCGCCGATGCCGCATCCGCCACCACCATCTTGTGCGCCCCGTCGGAAAACTTAAAGTAGTAGAAGATTCCCTCTTCTTCCATCAGCCGCGAGGCAAACGCAAAATCCGTCTCCCGGTACTGAACACAATAGTCGCGGGGCTCGTAGGTCCCTTGCGTCTCATACGAAACGTCGACCCCGATCAAGACTTTCTTCAGAATGTCCGGCACCGACATCTGCTGGAAGATCCGGCTCTGCTGAATCTTCGTCAACAGCCACAACGTCGGCACGATTTCGAACCGGTAAGCCGTATAGTCGAATCCACGCGCCCCACGGGCACACCGGATCACAATCCCATTCAAATAGCGCAGACCTTCGTTGTCCAGTGCGATCGAAACAGTCATCGACTTGCCGATGAGCTTCGAAAAGTCAACGTCCGTAGCATTGCCCGTAAACGCTTCAATCTCGTAAGAGAACAACGACGACACCGCTTCGCGCCCCCGCACCGAGCGGATTAACAGCACATCCTCGCCGAGGGGAGTTGTCAAAACAAGGCGACGATCTTTCTGTGTTAATTGAGGCATACCAATTCTTCCGTTCTCACAAGTTAGCGCGCAAATCAGCCTGGAAATACATCAGGCAGGAGCCGCTCAAGCGACCCCTGCCTGTTGTTTTACCGCATTAGGAATAGAGGAAGGCGCCGTCGTCACCAATGGTGACGTGGATCGCCTCTTTGTGCTCGCCAGCCGCCATCATCGACAGGATCTGGTTCGAGATATCTGGCAGCAGAGAGTTCGTCAGAATATTGTCCACATTGCGGGCGCCGCTTTCGACTTCGGTACAACGCGCGGCCACGGAATCCAGCACCTTTTCGTCATAATGCAGGGCCATCGCGTGATTCTCCTTGAGCCGCCGCTGGATCTTGCCCAGCTTCAACCGGATAATCTGCTTGAGCGCCGCATCGCGAACCGGGTAGTACGGGATGATCACCATACGACCCAGGAAGGCTGGCTTGAACACCTTATCCAGCTCCGGCTTGATCGTCTTCACGATTCCGGTGGGCGTCGGGGCTGTCTCCATGTCCGCCGTCAGCTTCATAATCTGATCGGTCGCCGCGTTCGTGGTCAGGATGATGATCGTGTTCTTGAAGTCGATCTCCCGGCCTTCGCCGTCTTCCATCTGTCCCTTGTCGAACACCTGGAAGAACAGCTCCAACACGTCCGGATGCGCCTTTTCGACTTCATCGAGCAGCACCACCGAGTACGGCCGGCGCCGCACCGCTTCCGTCAACACGCCGCCTTCGCCATAGCCCACGTATCCGGGAGGCGAACCTTTCAACGTCGAGACCGTATGCGCTTCCTGGAACTCGCTCATGTTGATGGTGATCATGTTCCGCTCACCGCCATAAAGCAGATCGGCCAGCGTCAACGCCGTCTCGGTCTTACCGACACCCGACGGGCCCACCAGCATGAACACGCCAATCGGCTTGTTCGGATCTTCCATCTTCGCCTTGGTGACTTTGATGCGCTGCGCGATGGTATCGAGCGCATGGTCCTGGCCAATCACCCGCTGCGTCAATTGCGCCGTGAGATTGAGCGTGTTCTCGATCTCGTCCTTCAGCATTTTGCCAACAGGAATACCGGTCCACGACGAGATGATTTCGCTGACGGCCTGCCCATCCAGGCAGACACCCATCAGCGGGGTTTCGCCCTGGAGCGCCTTCAATTCGTCGTCGAGCTTGGCGAGTTCCTCGCGCATCGGCCCCAGTTCTGCCGCTGCGTTCTCCTCATGCGCCTTCTCTTCGATCTGGCCGCGCAGTTCGCGCAGCTTCGTCACTAATCCCGCCTCTTTCTCAAAGCGCGCCTTCAAGGCCTCGACATCCACCTTGGACTTCGCGAGCTCCTCTTCAATCGCCGCCAACCGCTTGGCGTGATCGGTACCGACGGCCTGTTCGCGCGTCAGCACCCGCTTCTGCACTTCGAGGTCGTCAATCCGGCGGGTCAAATCTTCAATCGCCGCCGGGGTCGAGTTCTGGCCCAGGGCCAACTTCGCGCAGGCGGTATCGAGCACGCTGACGGCCTTATCCGGCAACTGGCGTCCCGCCACGTACCGATGCGACAAGCGCACGGCGGCTTCCAAGCCTTCATCGAGGATGCGCACCTGATGATGCTTTTCGAGCATGCCGACGATGCCGCGCATCATCACCATGCAAACATCTTCGGTCGGCTCTTCAACCTTCACCACCTGGAAGCGCCGCGCCAGGGCCGGATCTTTCTCGAAGTACTTTTTGTACTCGCTCCAGGTCGTCGCCGCCACCGTCCGCATTTCGCCGCGCGCCAGCGCCGGCTTCAACAGATTCGCCGCGTCGCCCTGGCCAGCCTGGCCACCGGCACCAATCATGGTGTGCGCTTCGTCGATGAACAGGATGATCGGCTTCGGGCTCGACTTCACCTCTTCAATGAGTCCCTTCAGCCGGTTTTCGAACTCGCCCTTGATGCCCGCGCCGGCCTGCAACAGCGCGAGGTCCAGCGAGTGGAGTTCGACGTTCTTCAGCGGCCCGGGCACATCGCCCTGAGCAATCCGCAGCGCAAAGCCTTCGACGACCGCCGTCTTGCCGACGCCCGGTTCGCCCGTGAGAATCGGGTTGTTCTGCCGCCGCCGCAGCAGGATGTCGATCACCTGCCGGATCTCGCCATCGCGGCCGAGCACGGGGTCAATCTTGCCCTTCCGCGCCTTTTCGGTCAGGTTCTCGGTGTAGGCATCCAGGTTCGGCTGTTTGCCGCTGCCGGCCTTGGCCGGGCCACCGGCGCCGCCACCGCTCGAAGGACCGGCTGCCGCCAGCGGCGCCACGGACTCGTTCGAGGCGTCGGCAATCGCCGAAAACTCTTTCTTCAGGCCGTCGGCATTGATCTTCTGCAGCTCTTTCGAAATATCCCGCACCATGCGGGCGAGTTCCTCGTTGCTGAGCAACGCCAGCAGCGAAAGCCCGGTACGGATCTGCCCGTCACCGAACTCGATCGAGCCGATGGTCCACGCCTCGGTGAACATCTTCAGCAAGGAAGGAGAGATGGCCGGGGTCCGGGCGTTGCCCGTCTTGAGACGGTCCAAGCTCCGGTCCAACTCCTGCGTCAGCCGCGACGCATCGACGCCGAAGTGCCGCATGATGTGCGCGGCATCGCTGTCGGTGGCATCGAGCAACTTCCGCAGAAAGTGCTCAATCTCAATGTCGTAGTGGGTCCGCGACAGCGCCAAGCCGGCGGCGCCTTCGAGCGCGGCGCGGGTGGTCTGGTTTAATTTGCCTATCAGGCTCTTTAGATTTACGCTCATGTGCTCACCTAGAAACGAAGTATTGCATCAGCCGCATCGGCATGGCGCGGCGCTGTCTTGACCCAAGAGGTCCATCCCAATTGGATGTTCTCGAGGGTGAACTCTTCTTCCTCGCGGACGGCAGGCGGCCGGGGGCCGATATGGCATTCCGGCACCTCATCCTTCGCGAGAATTAGCTTCACTTCAAAATCGATCGTCGGACCGCCAAACAACCGGGCCAGCGCCTTTAACGGCTCATGGCCGACGCCATTTGGTAGAAAACCACAGTACTGCTCCAGCGACAAGGGGCCCAGCACGATTCGCACCGCCGATTGCTGGTCATACACCTCGTCTCCCACCACCGCGCCGAATCCCAACTGCTCGGAGATGGTGAAATCTTCGGCGTCAAGACAACACTGGGTGTCTTCAATCAGCGGATACCACCCGCCGATAAACTGCTCCACTTCACACTGCACATCAAAGTAGTCCGCCACCAGATTCCGCAATGCCGAAGCCGACCGCGCGTGCTGGCTCAGCAGGCCGGTATAAAAAATCAGCGAGTCATCCGGCAGCGGCTGCCGGTTCTCCAGCCCCTTTGTTCCCAGGCCGATGAGGTCGAGCAGATGATGCGAGAACCGGTCGCGGTCCCCCCGCTCATAGGCAATCGGGAACCGGTACTTCTCCCACGCCTGATAGAAGAGGGAGATCATCCGGTGGTTGAAGATGTCGAGGAACGAGACGGCGGAGTGGTCCCGCGCCCGGAGCCGCTCCCGCATCAGTTCCGTGTAGTAGAGCGGCAGCACGCCCTGGGGCCCGGTCAACCCCATGAAGTTCACCTTCACCCGCGCTGGCTGTCCCTCTACGAACTCAATACCTTCAATCGGGCTAGCCGGGAACCCCATCTCCTGGTTGACTTCAAAACGCGCCACTTCCGTGGCCGGCACGCTGAACCGCCCGACTGGCGCGCGATTCGGCGACAGCCGTTCGAGCAGACGCACCGCTTGAAAGAACTCGAAGTCGTAGCCCCGGTCCGCCAACCGCTGCTGCAGCAGCGCCATGCCCGGACGATACGCGGGCGGCGCTTCCATCGGCGGCGGGTCTAGAGCAGGATCTGGTGGCCGGTTCTCGGAGGCCATGCGCCTAGTACCTCCTTCCGCTGCTTGGTCCGCACCGTTAACTGGCTAAAGCTGTTCATGGTCACATAAAGCGCCAGGAACCGGTCCATCATGCTCGCGAACAGATACGCGCCGGCGCCGACGAACTGCTCCTCGTCCAACTCGACTTCAATTTTCAATCCCCGGGCGAACGAGATGCCGTTTTCAGAGACCAGCCGGGCAAAATGGCGTTGGCTCGTGATCGATGAGATGCCCAGAATCTGCTTCTGCAACGCCGGCGAGTTTTCGAAATCGTAAAGCCGCAGAATCTCCTGGAAGCTCTCCCTGCCATCCTCGACGAGCGACAGATAGTTCAACGAAAGGTGCGAGATCAGACGCCACAGCGCCCCCTTGCCGACCGGAGGCCGCACCGGCGCGGTCAACTTACGCAGCACCGTCACCTTGCGGATCGGCGCCAGACCCTGCGGCTCCAGGTCGCCCATCTCGTTGCCAATCGGCATGCGTGAAGGCAGGTCCCGGTTGCCGCATGGGCCGTCCCGAGAGATCGACGAGAGAGATCGACATCTCCGTGCCATCGTCGTTCCGCCGCGTACTTTGCCGCCGCACCGCCTGCCAGAAGGTCTGCTTTTTGTCCCGCGTCGCGCCATGGCGGTAGGAGTAGAACGGTTCAAAGTAGGTGATGTCCCCCGTAGAAGGGTTCGAGCTCAGAACCTCTTCAATCGAGAAGACCTCCATGGCCAACGGCCGCCGCACGTCCGGCACAATGTTGTACTCGGATTTGTTGTGGGACAGCAGAATCGGCTCCGCTGTTTGCTTGAACAGGTTGATGATCGGGGTGCAATTCAGTTTTAACGTGCCCGGCCCGACGCCCACTTCGAGCTGCTGCATGCGGTCCGGCCGCTCAAATCGGCTGACCAGGATCACCACCTCAAAGCCGGCCTTGAAGCCTGAACCGACCA